>DASYVY010000186.1:0-1950 GCA_035936535.1 Thermomicrobiales bacterium
GCGGGGCACGCGCCGAGCCGGAATTCCCGCGGCCCAGCCAACGTGCCCCTTATCGCACGCCCATGGACCAGCGTCGCAGCCACAAGTACAAGCCCAGCCACTCCCACAACTACCGGACAGGGACCGGTGCAGCGGCTCATAGCCAATCACGAAGCGATTGAAGGACCGAATCGGACCGGCTTCATAGGCGATGCCAAAGGCATCGAGCGAAAGCGCCTCATGGCCGGGGAGCATTCACAGGCGATCACGCAGATGCGGCAAACCCGGGGGAGTTCCTGCCTCTACAGAGGATAGCGAAGCCATGAACCGGCCTCGGTGCGGTCCATCGCTCTGGACAGACTCTTCGGCAACTTCACGAGAGTGGGCACTCCAGCGGTGGTCTTGACATCACGGGGGGACGCACACCCTCTGAAAGTTGGCTGGGATGCACCCGCCTAGCACCAGGCCCGTCGCCCTGCACGTCCGGGAGCCATCGAACCGCTGCCTCCGGACGCCACGCGTGGTGATCTTTCAGGACGCATGGCGGCAATCAGGACCCGGCACCCCCGGTGCCCGGGTCCCGAGCTGCCGGGGGCGCGAGTCGCGAGGATGGGTGGGCCGCCGTGGCGCGCCGGGCCTGGTCGATCTCGCCGCGCAGGACATCGATCTCGTCCAGCAGCCGCAGGACCACCTCGACCGCGGACAGGTTGAGCCCAAGATCGGTGGTCAGCCGGCGAATCTTCCGGAGGCGCTCCAGCTCGGGTGCGCCCAGCAGCGGCTCTCGCCCTTCCATCGCCTCGACCCGGATCAGGCCGATCCTGACGTAGCGCCGGACTCGTGACGGCGCCAGCCCGACCAGCTCCGCCGCCTCGTGTGGGCGGTAATACCCCGAACGTGCTACGTGCGTGATTCCGCGTTCCCTGTGCATGTCCATGGTTGCCAGCCTCGTCTCAGCCTCCAGCGGCGTGCGTACGGTTGACCCGAGCTCGCCGGGAAAACGCCGCTGTCGTCAGGCCCATAATGACCGAGCGGTGTCAACAGCGTACCGAACAGCGTACCGAACAGCGTGCCGGGCGGTGCATCGACCGTCTATGACACACGCGTTAACGCTTGAAAAGATCCTGGAGCCGGTCGCGCACCGATCCCTCTTCATCCGGATCCGGCTCTTCCGGTTCGGATTCCAGACGGGCGAATTCCTCGATCAGCTCCCGTTGCCGCTTCGTCACTCGCTCCGGCAGCTGGACGTGGACCTCGGCAAGAAGAACACCCTGGCGATCGGGGTCACCCATCCGCGGCATGCCCTGGCCTCGCAGCCGGAAGACCCGGCCATCCTGTGTTCCCTCGGGAATCCGCAGCTCCAGCATCCGTCCGTCTGGCGTGGGGACCCGCGCCGTTCCTCCGAGCAGCAGGGTCGGGAGGGGAACAGTGATCTCGGTGCGAAGATCGTTATTACCCTCGCGCTGAAAGCGGGGATCGGGGCGGACGGTGACCACGAGGTAGAGGTCACCGGCGGGACCCCCATGCTGCCCGGGATGCCCTTGCCTGGAGAGCCGGATGCGCGATCCGTCGTCGACACCGGGGGGAATCGTGACCTCCAGACGGCGCTCCTGCCCGTCCGGCATCTTTAGTGACAGGAGGCGGGTGGTGCCGCGGTAGGCCTCGGCGAGCGAGACCTCGACCCAGGATTCGAGATCGCCGCCGGTACGGGGGCTTCGCGGTGCCTGCCGTTCGTCGCCAGCGAATTCTCCGCCGAACATGGACTCGAAGAAGCTGGAGAAGGGCCGGCGGTTGCCGAACAGGTCTTCGAGATCCTCCTCGCTGATCGTCTGGTACTGATACCCGGACCCTCCCGGCTGCTGTTGCCTGATGAAGTCCTGAAAATCGCCCTCCTGGCCGCCGGCGCTCCGGGCCGCCTCCCACTGTTCGTAGTCTCGCCAACGAGGCCCCAGTTCATCGTAGGCGCGGCGCTTC
>DASYVY010000187.1:0-1934 GCA_035936535.1 Thermomicrobiales bacterium
CCCACGTCGCGACGCAGACATCCCGGATCCGGGTCGGATCCGGCGGCGTGATGCTGCCGAATCACGCTCCGCTCAAGATCGCCGAGGTCTTCCGGCTGCTCGAAGCGCTCCATCCCGGCCGGGTCGACCTCGGGCTCGGGCGGGCACCGGGCACGGATACCCTGACGGCGTTTGCCCTGCGCCGGTCCCGCGAGGGGCTGACCAGTGATGATTACCCGGCGCTGCTCGCGGAGCTGATGGCGTTCGACACCGGCGGGTTTCCGGAGGACCACCCGTTCCGCAAGATCGTCACGACACCGAGCGATGTCGCGCTGCCACCGATCTGGCTGCTGGGGTCGAGCGGCTTCAGCGCCCAGCTTGCGGCCCAAGTCGGGCTGGGATTCTCGTTCGCGGCGCATATCAACCGGGGGCTTGCCGTAGCTGCATTGCGGGCCTACCGCGAGCAGTTCACATCATCGGCAACGTTTCCGGAGCCGCATGCGATGCTGGCGGTCGGGGTGGTTGTCGGTGAGACGCCGGAGCACGCGTCCCGGCTGATGAAGATCGCCGAGGTCGGGTTCAGCCATCTGGTGGCGGGCCGCCCCTTCCAGATGCCGGCACTGGAGGAGGCGCTGCGGACGGAGATCGATCCGGTCGACCGTGCGCGTGCCCAGGGGTTTCTCGGCAACTGGTTCGTGGGGGATGCCGGGACCGTCGCCGGCCAGGTGCGTGAGCTGGCGGAGGAGGCGGGCGCCGACGAGGTGATGATCACGACGCCGCTGCCGAACCAGGCGGACCGCCTGCGCACGGCCGAGGGCTTCGCCTCCGCATGGGGCGTGGGCGAAACCAGCCCGGTCAGCGAACCTGAGCATCCCGAAGCGGTCGTCCGGTAGCGCTTGCGTGACGCCACGCAGGGTCAGACGACAGCTCAAATTCATAGCAGCGAACCCCGATCTTTGCCCGTGTTTAGCCACGCCCAGGCGCCGCCGTGGTGTCGCCGCGCGGATAATCACATAAGTCGCGGCAGACCGGTCAAGGCTCACGGAAAGCGGACGCCCAGCTTGATCGAGCGCTCCGGGTGCTCGTCGATCATCCGGTAGGCGTCAGCGCTCTCCTCGAACGGGACTATCGGGGTGAGGATGCCGTCCGTCCGGATCCGGCCGCCGATCATCCAGGACAGCGCGAGATCGACCGTTCGCTCCAGCGTCCAGGCGGGCGCGCCGCGCAACGGCAGGCTCTGCGACCGGGCGGAGATCAACCGCAGTTGGTTGATGTGGAACTCATCGCCCAGGTGGAGCCCGGCCGCATCCCGGCCATAGAACGAGACCACACAGATGGTGCCGCCGAAACGGGTCGACCGGATTGCGCCGTGCAGCGCGGCGATGCTTCCCGATGTCTCCAGGGCGACATCGACACCCAGTTGATGGTGCTGGGTGATCGCCTCGGCGTACCCGCCGACCAGGCGCTTCGGCGGCGGGGCGTCGATTCGTCCCGGCCCTGCTTCTGCGCCACCGGTCTGAATGCGTCGGATCGCCAGCCCGATGTCGCCGCTGTCGGAGGTCGGGTCGATCGCGACGTCCGCGCCGAGCGCCAGCGCAAGGTCGCGGCGGTTGGCAAGCGGATCGACGGCAGTGACGTGGTCCGCCCCGGCGAGCCGGGCCAGCTGGACGGCGACCAGGCCGATCGCGCCAAGCCCGAACACGGCCACGCGGTCCCCCAGGCCTATCTCCGCATCGCGAACGGCGAGCGCCATCACAACCGGATCAAAGCACAGCGCCGCCTCCGGGCTCAGCCCGTCCGGCAACGGATCGGCCCGCGACGCATCGACAGTCTGCGTCTCGCGGATCGGAAAGTGTCCAAACACGCGGTCCCCGACCCGGAACCGGGAGACTTCCGGCCCGACCTCGCTGATCGTGCCAACCACCATGTTGCCGAGCGGGAGCGGAAAGGCCCGC
>DASYVY010000188.1:0-2160 GCA_035936535.1 Thermomicrobiales bacterium
TCGATGCCTTTCCGAGTTGGCCCGCTGTCCGGGATTTGATAACCCGGGCGATCGTCACGGAGGCTCTTGCTGTGACGGCAGTGGAGAGCGCCAGGTGACGCGGTTGCGTTCGGTCGCGTTGCTGCTGCTGATCATCGGGCAGGCCGTGGCGGCCGCCCGCGTGGTGGTCCGGCTGGCGGTCACCGCATCGGGAGCGCGTATTCCGATGGTGTCAGGGTCCGATGTATCGACAGGAGCGGTCACGGTGATCGTGCCGGTCCTGAACGAGGAGGCTCGACTCTGGCCATGCCTTCGGGGCCTGATGGCGCAGCCGGCTGCCGTGACCGGGATCCTGGTTGTGGACGGTGGATCGACGGACCGCACCTCGGCCATCGTCCGCCGTGCGTCGGACCAGGATCCGCGCATCCACTGGATCGATGCCTCGCCCCCGCCAGCCAACTGGAATGGCAAAGCCTGGGGCCTGCAGATCGGGCTCGATCATGCCGATCCCGCCAGCGAGTGGATCCTGACGATCGACGCGGATGTCCGGCCCGGACCTGATCTCGTGCCGTCGCTGCTCGCGCATGCGTTAGACCAGGGGCTGGACGTCCTCAGCGTGGCGACACCGCAACAGGTTCGGGACCCGACCCAGGCGATGCTGCATCCTTCGCTGCTCGCCACGCTCGTCTACCGGTACGGGATCCCCGGGCATGCGGAGATGTCGGCGGAGGCGGTCCAGGCCAACGGCCAGTGTTTCCTCTGCCGGACACTGGTCCTGAAATCGCTCGGCGGATTCGAGACGGGGCGCAACTCTGTCTGCGAGGATGTCACGATCGCTCGCCAGCTTGCCTGTGCCGGTTTTGCGATCGGGTTCTACGAGCCGGCGGACGATGCGCTGGTGTCGGTCGAGATGTATTCCGGTTGGCGTGATGCCTGGTTGAACTGGACGCGCTCGCTGCCGATGCGTGATGCCGCCTCGGGACAGGGATGGTGGCTGCGGATGATGGACATGACCCTGCTGATGGGTGTGCCGTTGCCGCTGGTTCTGGGATGCCGTGCCCGGCCGCGAAGTCGTCACGGGGACAGGACCCTGCTAGGCTTGGCATGTCGGTTGAACGGCGCACTGCTGCTGATGCGCTGTGGCGTTGCGGCCGGGATGAAACGCGCGTACGGGCAGGTACCGATCAGTTATTGGCTCGCCCCGGTGCTCGACCCCGCGGTGGTGGTCAAGCTCTGGCTTTCGGCGGTGACGCGCACCCATACCTGGCGCGGCAGAGCGGTCTTGCGGCGCTGAGGATCGTTCCCCAACACCGTTACCTCGCGGCCCATCCAGCCTGAAGGAACCAACGTCCATGCACTCACCCGCTACTCTCGACGTTTCTCCCGCAACAACCCGGACCGGTGCGTCGCTCGAAGAACGTGCCGGGAAGATCGCGCCCTGGCTCCTGCTCGGCCATGTTGCGGCGCTGCTGTTCGGGCTGGCCGGGCTCCTGATCGCCATTCCCAATCCACAGCTGTGGGCGGACACCGAATTTGGCCCAAGGGCGTATGAGTTCGGCATGACCTACGCCGGCTCGCTCCATATCGTCTTCGGGGCAATGGCGATGTTCGCCTATGGCATCGCCGCGATCGGCCTGAGGCGAACGGCGACGTTCTTCGTCTGCGCGGTACCGATCTCCCTTGGATCCGAGCTAATCGGGACTAGCACTGGCGAGCCGTTCGGGAACTACGCCTACACGGCATTTCTCGGTTACCGCATTCTCGATCACGTTCCCTTCTCGATTCCCCTGTCCTGGTTCTACGTCGGGTTCGCGACCTACCTGATCGGGCATGCCCTGGCCGGAATGATGAACGTCCGTCCGCTCTGGCCATACGCCGTCCTGATCGGCGCCTGGCTGCTGACGATCTGGGACCTGGTGCTCGATCCCGCGATGGCGTACGAATCGCTGGAGGTGAAGTTCTGGGTCTGGAGCGAAACCGGTCCGTACTTCGGCATGCCGCTTCAGAACTTCATTGGCTGGACACTGACCGCGATCGTGTTCATGACGGTGGCGCGGCTCTTCTGGGGCGGTGACCCAACCATCGACCGCAAGCAATTGCGGATCGCGTTCCCGTTCACCATCTTCGCGGTCAACATCTTCTTCGCGTCGGCGCTGAGCGCCAATGTCGATCTGTGGATTC
>DASYVY010000189.1:0-5004 GCA_035936535.1 Thermomicrobiales bacterium
GCCTGATGCCAAGCAGCTTCAGCATGGAGAGCGTTCGTTCGAAGTCCGCTCCAATCGTCTCGGGGACGTGGGAATCGCTGCCCGTCGTAACTGCCTCTCCACCAAGCGAGCTCCACAGCGCGACGATCTGGGGGCCGGGCATGGAGGTCTTTGGAGCTTGGCGAAGTCCTGATGTGTTGATTTCAAACGTCATTCCGCTTTCGATCATCGACCGGAAGACATCGCACAACACATCGGCATACCGAGAGGGGATGTATTCGCCCGCCGCCTCGGGGGCATACCGTTTGGGTAGGTCGATGTGTCCGATCGTATCGAACCAGCCGGTCTCGACCGCGGCGTGGATCTGCTCGAAGTAGGGAAGTAGCACGTCGTCGAGGGATCTCGTTCGGAAATACTCGGGAAAGATGATCTCGCCGAGATCCCCATAGTGAACGGACCCGATGACGAAATCGAACCGGTACGATTGCAGAAATGCCTCGACGTCTTCCGCGATGCGGGTGTTGAAGTCGATCTCTGCCCCCGAGAGGATGACGAGGTCGTCTCCATACCGTTCCTGCGCCCGACCTATGTCGTCCATATAGGTTCCGTAATCGTAGAACCCGAAGCTCATGTCGGCCGGTTCATGCTCGATGTGGTCCGTAAACGCGATCTCCGCGATGCCCCGCTGGATCGCCGCTTCGCAGGATGCGAAGATCGGCGTCGCACAATCGGCGGATTGTGTTGTATGAACGTGATAATCGAACACCGACGAGCCTTTCCTGCTAGTCAACGTCAACAGTCTATCGCATGCGCGATCGGCCGGGATACGGCCCGGCGAGACACGCGTGCACACACGTGGATTCATTGGGAGCCGGGATAGCCCAGAATGATCGATCAACTGGACAGGCTCCTCCGGGAGGCCAACATCGACCTGGTGCAGATGGGTGCGGTGCTGGCACGGATCCTGGGCATCGTGGCTGTCGCCTATGTGCTCAGTCGCGTGGTCCGGGGCAGAATCGAACGGACCCTGGCCAAGCGCTCCTTTGGCAGGAATGGAGCGCTTCTGGTCGGTCGACTCATCTCCCTTGCGATCCTGGTCATCAGCACCCTGGCGATCCTCGGCACATTCGGCGCGAGCTGGACCGGGCTCCTGACGGTTCTCAGCGCCGGAACGGTGGCCGTTGGACTCGCCATCCAGGATGTGCTGCGGAACTTCGTAGCGGGGATGTTCCTGCTGCTCGAACGCCCGTTCCGCGTCGGGGATTCGATCCAGGTGCGCGATGTGGAGGGGGAAGTCCAGGGCATCGACATCCGGACCACCCTGGTCAAGAGCAGCGAAGGGTCGCTCGTGATGATTCCGAATGCCGTCGTCTTCACCGAAGTGCTGACGAACCGTTCCCGATGGGGAACCCGCCGGATCGATGTAGTCATCGAGTCCAAAGACGGGTCCGTGTTCGACCTCGAACGCACGATTGCCGCGGCGCTGGATACCGTTCCCGGTGTGCGTACTCCCATTCCCGCCCCCGTGATCCAATCCATCTCGGCTGACGGGGTGGTTCTCGAACTGTCCGTGATGGTTGACGCGCGACCGGGCGCGGAAAACCAAGCATTGCATGCGCTCGGGCAGGCGCTTGGAAGTTCCTCGATCACGATCGAGCGATCATGAACGATCGTTTCTCCCCGCGAACCGGAATTCTGGGCGGCACCTTCGACCCACTGCATCTTGGCCACCTGCTCATCGCTGAGCAGGCACGTGACCAGCTGAACCTCGATTCGGTCCTGTTCGTACCGGCCGGTCGACCACCGCACAAGCCTTCGGACACCATGACCGATGCGATGACCCGCCGCGACCTGGTCGATGTGGGCATAGCCGGGAACCCGTCGTTCGCCCTCTCCACCAGCGATCTCGACCACGATGGGCCATCGCTCACGTTTCAGCTACTGGAACGCATGGCAGCCGAGCGTCCAAGGGATCGCCTGTTCTTCATCATGGGAGAGGATTCGCTGGTCGACTTCGGGTCATGGGTGAGACCGGATCGCATCATCGAACTGGCCATGCTCGCGGTCGCTCGACGCCCACTCTCGCCGTCTATGGCGCGGAAGCTTCCCGCGGTTGCCGGCATCGAACACCGCCTGGAATGGATTCAGTCCCCAGCGTTCGAGATATCGTCGCGAGACATCAGGCATCGCGTGCGTGCCGGGATGAGCATCCGATATATGGTCCCGTCGGCGGTCCAGACCTACATCGAAGCGCACGGCATGTACAGGAGCGAGGTGTCCGCTTCGGACGGTGATCATGAGGGCCCTGGCTGAAAAAACCCGAATCCGGATAAGCCGAGATCGTCTACTCCATCAGCACAAACCGCGCGGGCGTATACTTTGGTGTCGCACCGGTGCCGGCGCCATGCCACCGACGCTCGGGGAGCAGACCCGCACCGCTTGTGGCAACACACTTTTTGGTGACGCCCCGGCCTGGTGCATCTCTTCCCACGATCAAGACGCCCCGGCGACATTTCCCCTTGCTTTCGATCCACCGGAGGAACAACGTGCGGTTTCGTCATGTGCGTATGCTGCTCTTGATCAGCCTGATCACGGTCGGAGCGGCGTGGATCAGTATCCCCGGCGACGACCTAGATATCGCCGGGTTCAAGTCCGACCACCCCGTCCGACAAGGTTTGGATCTCCAGGGAGGCTTGCAAGTCACCCTCGAAGCGCGGCCTCCGGGCGGCGGTTCGGTGGACAGCGGCACCCTCGACGGAACCCGCGACACGCTGGAGCGCCGGGTCAACGGTCTGGGCGTGTCCGAGCCGCTGATCCAGACACGAGGCGACAACCAGATCGTCGTCGAGTTGCCGGGAGTCGAGGATCCGGAACAGGCAGTCGAGGTACTGCGGGAAACCGCCCTGCTGGAAATCATAAACACCAACGGTTCTCCACTTGCTCCCGGTACGGTTGTGCAAACGACGCTGGGCGACACGTCAGCGAGCGCGGCCGCAACTCCAGCGGTAGCGGCGGATGGCTCGGTGCAGGCACCTCCGGACCCGAATGTCCCTACCCCCGATCCCTCCAGTCCGGTCTACGAGACGATCGTTTCCGGGAGTGATCTCAGCGATTCGTTCGTGACCAGCGATCCGATGACGGGGCAACCACTCGTGGCGTTCGAGCTCAAGGGGAGCGCATCGGAAACGTTCTACGAGTTCACCCGCGACCACATCGGCCAGCCCATGTCGATCGTGGTGGACAAGCAGGTGATTTCTTCTCCCAACATTGCGGCCGCCATCTCGAGCAGCGGCACGATCGACGGGATGACCGTCATCGAGGCGGAACAGCTGGCAACCCAGCTCAAGGCGGGCGCGCTGGGGGTGCCGCTCGATGTGGTGTCGAGCCGGACGGTCGGGCCATCGCTTGGCGCGGACTCGATTGACCGGAGCCTGATTGCCGGTATCGTCGGCCTGGCAACCGTCGCTGCCTTCATGATCCTCTATTACCGGTTGCCCGGTGTGCTCTCGGTTGTGGCACTGCTGATCTACACCGCCATCACGTTCGCGCTCTTCAGGTTGATCCCGGTGACGCTCACGCTGCCCGGCATCGCGGGTTTCATTCTCTCGATCGGAATGGCGGTCGACGCGAACGTCCTGATCTTCGCCCGGATGAAGGAAGAGCTTCGGTCAGGAAGATCGCTCCGGGATGCCGTGGAGGCAGGGTTCGATCACGCATGGCCCTCGATCCGGGACTCGAACGTCTCCACAATGATCACCTGCGTCATCCTCTACTGGTTCGGACAGTTCACCGGCGCGACGATCATCACGGGGTTTGCCTTGACACTGTTCGTCGGCGTCGCGGTCAGCCTCTTCTCCGCGATCACGGTCACCCGGACCTTGCTTCGCTTGCTGGTGGATCTTGGTGCGATCCGCAATGGCTGGCTCCTCGGCCTGGAGCGCTCCGAGACATCCGCACCGGTCACCACCTGATCGCGATCCGGAAAGGCAGATCAACGACGAATGGAACACCTCGCGGGAAAACGGCATCTCTGGTTCACGATCTCTGCCATCATGCTGGTCCCCTGCATCCTGGCCCTCACGTTTTGGGGACTTCGGTTCGGGATCGATTTCACAGGTGGCTCCGCATGGGAAATTCGATTCACCGAGCCGGTGTCGACCGAATCGATCATGCAGGTTCTCGTCGACAACGGACGGCCCGAATCCAGCGTGCAACAGGTCGGGGAAGCAGCCGAAAACCGGTACCAGATCCGAATGAAGGAGCTCGTTGAGGGCTCGGCGGAAAAACAACAGCTCGAGACGAGCCTGGGCACGCTCGCGCCACTGGACCCGGCAAGCGAATCGCTCGCGACGGTGGGCGCCTCGGTCGGGGAATCGATCCGGAACCGTGCCGTACTGGCCGTGGTGGCGGCCTCGATCGGTGTACTGCTGTATATCGCCTGGGCGTTCCGGAACACCCAGAATCCCTTGCTTTACGGGATCAGCGCGATCGTCGCGATGCTTCACGACGCGGTGTTCGTGATCGGCATATTCGCCATCCTGGGCCGCTTCGCCGGTGTAGAAGTCGATGCCCTGTTCATCACGGCATTGCTGACGGTAATCGGGTTCTCCGTCCACGATACGATCGTGGTCTTCGATCGCATTCGCGAGAATCTGCGCCTCCACCCCAATGACGCCTTTATCGAAGTAGTGAACTACTCCATCGCTCAGACGGTCGTGCGATCGCTGAACACGTCACTCACGGTGGTCCTGACGTTGCTCGCGCTCTACATCTTCGGCGGGTCGACAACCCATGAGTTCGTCCTCGCATTGTTGATCGGGATCCTGGCCGGCACCTACTCATCGATCTTCAACGCCAGCCAGTTGCTCGTCGCGTGGGAACTAGGTGAGATTCAGCGGTTCTTCGGATTCCTCCGGGGCCGTCGCACTGGGGAGGCTCCCGAAACGGTGGCGAATAGTGCGAGGTAGGGTCAGGCTTTGCTACCGGCCGCAGGGACCGGAACGGTCGCATGGTAGACTTCGGAAA
>DASYVY010000190.1:0-1506 GCA_035936535.1 Thermomicrobiales bacterium
GTACTCTCCAGGTTGCCAGTCGGTCGTTGGCCGGACGCCGTGCTGGGGCAAGCCGTCGTGTTGGGCAACCAGGCGACCGGATTGATCGAGGAGCTGGACGAAGACGGTGTATGACACGCCGGCCGGCTCTTCCGCACGCCAGTACAAACGCAGGTCCAGTGGCTGTCCGGAAGGCAGGCGCAGAATGAGCAGACCTCGGGGATCCGTTGACACTGGAATAGTCGACCGGGCATCGAACCCGGCCAATGACATCTTGGAGCCGAATAGTTGCCCAATCGCGTGCTCGAACTCGGCGCTCGTCATTCGCGGCTGATCGGCAATCTCGACAGTAGTTATATCCTGATCGTTCGTCACCGTTTGGCCCCGGGCGTCGACCAGGCGTAGACGTAGCGAGTAGCTGCCGGCCGGCAGGTAGCGATCGAGCGTCAAGGAGTGCTGTCCGCGGACGATGGTGTCCGCGGCCCATTCTGCTGTCGGATAACCGGGGTGTCCGGTGAGTGGTCCCTCAGCGGCTGCCCAGACGTGCCCGCTGCGCTGGTCGACCAACTCCCAGATGGCCTCAACATCGGGGAGTGGAGCGGCAGTTGCCTGCCAGCGTGTTTGAACTTTGAGCGTATCGCCCGGCTGCACATTCGAGGGATCAACCTGCAGGTTGAGCAGGGTCAGGCCGTCCGTGATCCGGCGATCTATGCGATGTTCCGGGTACAACGAAGCATCAGGCGCTTTGACTGGTGGAAGGATGTCAACCTCTCCCACGGGGAAGCGGCTCGGCGCCACTGCCTCGCCTGATACCTGGTCCGGCCACATCATGGTGACTTCGGCAATGTAGCGACCGGGGGGCAGATCAGGCTCGAGATAGAGATCCTGTTGATCGAAGACGCGCTCCCCGGCCCGCCAGTACTGGGTCGGATAGAGACCATCGACCGCCGGGCTCTCATGCTCGGCCCAGATGTGCCCGCTTTCATCAACTAGTCGGAAGGCGACCCGAGCATCCGGAAGTGAGCCTTGCTGCGCCAACCAATGCCACTGGCCGCGCAGAACCCAGCCAGCAGGTATCTCCAGTCCGTCGCCGCCGGGGAAGCGCGGGTCATCCGGTTGTTCTCCGTCCCACCAATTACCCGACCGTATGCCGAGGCGCCCCTCAGTCAGGCGTACCGGAGCCCGATCCTCTTGCCGCGAGGCCGCCGGATCTGCCGCCCCGGAGCGAATGGTGATCGGTCCGAGGCGCAGGTCGGCAATTGGCTGGTAGCGGCCGATGAGGTGAAGGTCTGTCGCCGGCATGCGGCGACCGTCGTCCACGAATCCAATCTGGACCTGGTAGGAGCCGGGAGGTGTGCCCGACGGCACCTCAAGGGTCAAGCGGGTCTGCTGCTCACCAGACTCGGATCGGACGGGCACGGCCGTCGTCGCCCAGGCCATTGAAGTTCGGTTCGTCAGTCTAGCGAAAATAGCGATGTCCTCATCATCGGCGGTTGTCCGCCAGGTCACGTCCAGGGCAACCGACTC
>DASYVY010000191.1:0-2331 GCA_035936535.1 Thermomicrobiales bacterium
GCGTTTCGTTTTCGCAAGGGAGATGGTAGTGCCGTACTTCGGATCAGTCGCCGATCAGAATGATGGTGCTGGTTCCGGAAGCACCGTCTTCCTGGAACAGGACTGTGCCGACAGACTGGACATTGATGGTCTCGGCAAAGGCCGGGGTCGCTTCCGGGGTCGCCTCGCCTTCGGCGAAGAAGTCCTCACACGCGGTTCCGTCGAAATCCTGGTCAAGCGCGAAGTTGTCGAAGTTGTGCTCGTCGTACGCGGCCTGTGCGTCTTCCTGCGTGGCGAACTCCTCGCAGGCGGGATCGGCGTCCGGCATGTTGCCTGGTGATGTCGCGGTCACCGCATCCTCGATGAGGGGCACCAGCGACTCGACGTTGACGAACGAGATGGCGCTGAACTCGGCCGGCAGGGCGTCGAGCGTGGCCTGGAAGTTCGGATTATCGGCAAGCGACTCTTCGGGACCATCGACGAAGGTGTCGATGCCCTCATTGATGCCCACCAGCAGCTGGTCGCCAACAACGCCGAACTCGATGACGATCGGGAAACCGGAGCTGCTGGCGTCAATGGTCGTAACGCTCGATCCGTCAACTTCGCGTGACGAGATCTCGACCGATCCGTCCGATCCTGCCTCGGCAATAGCCGTGATCTTGCTGACAACATCACCCACCGCGGTCGCATCCTCGACGTCGGATGCAAAGATGCCGGAAACCATTGGCTGGATGGAGACGATGTCCTCGGCGGCAAACGCGACGCCCCACTCGCCGACCATGTTGTCGAGCAAGTCGGTCTTGATATTGAAACCAAGCGTGGCTTCAGCCTCCGCGAACACTTCGTCCGCGTAGGCTTCCGGGTCCTGTGTAGCTACAGGAGTCGCATTGGCGTCGATGCCCGCAAGTTCCTGTGCGAACAGCAGTGCCAGAGCGTTGACGCCGGGATTTTGGCCCAGGTTCGTGCCACCGGCATAGGCAATCGAGTTGCCTTCGATCGCATCCGGGAAGGTCGGGTCGAAGGTCTCTGCCTGCGGCAGTTCCTGTCCTTCCCCCGGTAGCGACAGGGTGTCGAGCCGGAACCCTGGCTGGTCCGCCCAGAACGCAAAGGTGGTGTAGGCATCGAGCGAGGCGACGAGGCCCTCGGGAACCTCCGCCAACGCCTCCGGGTCCTGCTCTTCAACACCCGTGAGGATCGCGGGTCCGTTGACGAAACCGAAGGAAAGGACTTCGGGCTCAAGCCGGTCCCGGAGATCGGAGTAGGTGGCGAACTCGGACAACGGAGCAACGGTGCCGGTAGCGGTGTCGATGATCGGCTCGACGTCGTCCGGCCGGGTCGAGATGACGACCACATCATCCACCAAGGCGATCGCCGCACCTGTGCCGAATTCATCGATCGGCTCAACGTACTCGATCGTGTACCCCTCGTACTCCACGGTTTGCGCCGACTCTGGGTCATCGCCGTCTGAGCTGAGAACGGTGTCACGGATCGTGTCGTAGAGTGCCCGCGCATTGGACGGCCGGATGACGACCGACCAACCTTCGGGGACATCCCCTTCGGATACGGCGGCCGGGTCGGTGGCGATCCCCGCCGCGTCACCTCCAACCGAGTCGAGGCTGAAATCGCCGGTATCCGGCAGCGTGGCCAGGATCAGTCCGGCCTCGCCATTGAGAACGCCACCCACCTGGGAGAGTCCGGTCTGCAGGTCTGCCAGGTCCTCCGCCGGGACAAGGTCCGAGATACCCGCGCGATCGATCAACTCGGCGGCGAGCTCCCACTGAGCCGAGTCCTGGTCCAGCTCGACGTTCGCGTAGAACAGCGCGGTTTCCGGAGCATAGGCCGCGGTTCCGCCCTGCTCCTCCTGGGCGGACGCTCCCGCGGCGGAGATGACCGGCGAAAGGCTGGCGAGCAACAGTGTCAAGGCGACGAAGGCGACGAGGCCGACGCGACATGCACCCGACCGGGGGAGGTTCGGCGTGCGTTGGTATGCGGATTCGATCAATGAACTGCTCCTTCTCCTGCTTGATGCGTATGTCCGAAGGCCCCGCGATGGCTCTTGTGGGGAGCACCAAGGGTGCTCCGAGTGCAGCACGACGGCTCCGACCGTGGCGTTACTCCTGCATATTCTTGTCCATTCCGGTAGCGATTCCGAAGACAATCATGATCAGGCCCGCAAGCGCCACGATGACTGCCACAATGAACCCGATCATCAGCGCTGCCCGCAACAGTTCGACAATGATATCCATCACCTGTTCCTTGTTGGACTGGCGCGTCTCTCGGTCGACGCCATGAGTATAGCGCGGGATTGTGACGATCCTGTGTCGATCCGGACATTCACGACAAGAATGCCGC
>DASYVY010000192.1:0-3770 GCA_035936535.1 Thermomicrobiales bacterium
GCGCTGCTGGAGGATGTCGATGGCGCCCTCACCCTGCTGACCGACCAGATCGACGGTCCATTACTTGACCGTCATCCCTCCCTCAAGGTCGTCTCCAACTTCGCCGTCGGCTACGACAATGTGGATGTCGATGCAGCCACGGAGCACAGTGTCGCCGTCTGCAATACGCCCGGAGTGCTGACAGAGACTACCGCGGAAATGGCCTTCTCGCTGCTGATGGCCGCCGCTCGCCGCATTGTCGAAGGTGTGGACTACGTTCGTGATGGCAAGTGGAAGACATGGGGACCCCTCCTCCTGCTTGGTCAGGATGTCTACGGGGCAACACTCGGCATCGTCGGCTTTGGCCGCATCGGCAAGGAGCTCGCCCGCATGGCCCACGGCTTCAATATGACGATCCTTGCCTACGACACGTATCAGGACGCCAGCGCCGCCGAAGAGTACGGGGTCACCTTCGTGGACCTCGACGAGCTCCTGAAGCGGTCTGATTACGTCTCACTGCACGTCGCGCTCACGCCGGAAACCCGCCATATGATCGGCGATCGAGAGTTCGGCCTGATGAAAGAGACCGCCGTACTGATCAACGCCGCCCGGGGACCGGTTGTGGATACTGATGCACTGGTCACCGCGCTTAGGAACGGCGACATCTTTGCCGCCGGGCTGGATGTGACGGATCCCGAGCCACTCCCCGCGAATCACCCGCTTGTCTCGCTTCCTAACTGCACGGTCGTGCCGCACATTGCATCAGCCACGGTCCAGACCCGAAACAACATGGCGACCCTTGCCGCAGGCAATCTCCTCGCAGTGCTGGAGGGACGCACGCCTGAGGTGATCGTGAACCCCGAGGTTCTCAACGCCTGAGGCGATTCGCAAGATCATCGACTCGTAGGGGCGGACCCTGTGTCCGCCCGGTGGCTGGCTGGGCCAATGCCTGTTGCACAGTTTGGCCACTACACCGTCAGCCTCGCTGCGATCGGCTGTAGAATCGTGACAGGAGCACCCATAAGCATGACCCCTACTCCCGACGCGATCCGGGCGGCCGTGGCTGCTCGGAAGCAGGAGATCGTTGATCTCCTGCTCTATGTCGTTGGCGCCGAATCCGTGACCGGTAACGAGGCGGAGGTCCAGCACCGTTTCCAGGAGGCATACGCATCACGCGGGCTCGAGGTCGATGCCTGGGAATCCACGGCGGAGGAGATCGCCCCGTACGTCGTTCACGTGGGTGAGGAGACCCGCTTCAGGGACCGCCCGAATCTCGTCGCGACCCGGAAGGGGACCGGCGGTGGGCGATCTGTCATGCTGCAGGGTCACGTCGATACGGTCGATGCTGGTGATCTCTCCCTGTGGACGAAGCGTCACACCGGCGAGGCAACGGATGATCGCGTTTACGGACGCGGAGCCGGGGATATGAAGGCCGGCGTGGTGAGCAGCATCGCCGCGCTCGATGTCCTCGCCGATCTCGGTGTCCGCCTCCAGGGCGATGTACTCCTTGCCGCGACCACAGGGGAGGAGGACGGCGGTGTCGGCGCACTCTCGACCATCCTGCGAGGGCATCGTGCGGACGCGGTCGTCATCACGGAGCCGACCAATCTGTCACTCGTCATTGCCCACGGCGGTTCGCTGGTCTTTCGCATAACCGTCAACGGCAAATCCGCCCATGGCGGCTTTCGCAACGAGGGGATTTCGGCGGTGGAGAAGTTCATCCCGATCTTCCAGGATCTCCTTGCCTGGGAAGCGGAGCGCAATGCGACCCTGAGCCACCCACTGCTGGATTACCTGGACAACAAGTTCCCGATCAGCGTCGGTCTGGTGCAAGCCGGTACCTGGGCGTCGACGGTGCCTGAGACGCTCATTGCCGAAGGCCGGCTCGGTTTCCTGCCCGGCGAGACCATCGAGGAGATGATGGTGCAGACTGAGGCTCGTGTGCAGAAGATCGCGGAGGCCGATCCCTGGATGCGGGAGCATCCACCCGTCGTGGAGTGGATCGGTGGTCAATTTGCCTCCGCCGAGGTGCCGCGGGACGAGCCGATCGTCCTGGCAATGGAGTGGGCGCACATGGCGATAACCGGAATGGCGCCAGTTGTCCGAGGTGTCTCCTGGGGCTCCGACATGCGGCTCTTCACCGAGATCGGCAAGATGCCCACCCTCATCTACGGTGCTGGAGACGAGCACAACATCCACTGCCCCGACGAGTACATCGATATCGAAGACATATTGACCGCCGTCCAGAGTCTGGCGATGATGCTCGTCGACTGGTGCGGTGTCGCGTCCAGTTCCTGACCGAACGAAATCAAGGGAAGATTCTTCACATGGCAACCTCCACTCAGCAAGCCCGGATCCTCTCCCCCGACCGGCTTGTCTTCGATCTGCAGTCCGCGAGCACACCCCGCATCTCAGCGGACGGCACCCGCGTCGCGTACATCCTCGGAAAGACCGAACGGGGAACGGCCAAGGGTGTCAGCCACCTCTGGCTTATCGATGTCGATGGCGGCAACCCCCGCCAGATGACGCAGACCGGCACAGCTACCTCCGACCCCGCCTGGTCGCCCGACGACAGCTCTATCGCCTTTGTCTCGAAACGGGGTGAGGACGGCTTCGCCATCTGTATCCTGCCGCTGCACGGCGGCGAAGCGCGCACGGTCACCTCCCATAGCCAGAAGCCAGGCAGCCTTGTGTGGTTGCCGGATGGCTCCCAAATCGCCTACACCGTTCCGGTCGACCCGGAGAACCCTGACGAGGCCCCGCGGGATGACTCCCTGCCGCCAGCGGTACGCGTGATCCGTCGGATCGACTACAAGCAGGACAACCGGGGCTATCTCAACGATGTCCGCCACCAGGTCATGGTGATCGATGTCGCCTCCGGCGAGCATCGCCAGGTTTCCCAAGCGCTCAAGGATCACAGCACTCCCCAATGGTCACCGGACGGCACTCGGATTGCCGCGAAGGTCTCCGACCGCAACGGCATGCACAGCCGGATCGGCATCTTCCCGCTGGAGGGCGGCGATCCCACCATGTTCGGGTGGGACGACGGCGGCATCGGCACTTGGGCCTGGTCGAAGGACGGCAGCTTCATTCTCTTCGATGGCTACCCGGTCTCCTCGCCGCAGACGGAGTATTACCGCTACGAGGTTGGCAGCGGAGAGATCCGCCAACTGACCGACGATCTGGACTTCAGCCCGGAATCGGGCTTCCCCACGATCTCGGGACCCGCCCAACCTGTCTGGCTGGACGAAGCGACCGCCCTTGTCCACGGCGTCAGGGAGGGTGCCAGCGGCCTCTGGACGATCGACGCCAATTCGGGCGACATCACTGAGGTCACTCGCTGGAAGGCGACGCACGCCGGGTTGAGCGTCGACGACGAGGGAGCGGTCGTGGTTCAGGGCCGCTCAGACCTGGAGGGCACCGGCAAGCTCGCCGTCTTTGATCTCGAAACAGGCGAGACGGCGATCATCCTTGATCCCAACGAGACGCTTTTTGAGGAGACACCCGCCGCGACCGTCGAGCCCTTCTCGGTTAACCGTGACGGCTGGAAGATCGACGCCTGGCTCTACAAACCGGCAGACTTTGACGAATCGAAAACCTACCCGTTGGTGATGGATGTCCACGGCGGCCCGCATGGCAACCACGGGTACACGTTCAATCTCGGCGCACAGGCCCTCGCGTCTAACGGCATTCTCGTCGTCGCTCCGAACCCGCGCGGCTCCGGCACCTACGGGCGCGAGTTCGGGGAGGCAGTCCGCGGAGACTGGGGCGGCGAGGACTGGCTCGACCTG
>DASYVY010000193.1:0-4795 GCA_035936535.1 Thermomicrobiales bacterium
CCAGTGCACTCCGAGCGTGTCCATCCGGCTTGTCCGGCTGCCGGCAAGGCGTCCGGCATTGTACGAGTCCTCCCCCGCTCACTGAAAAGGTGGCCTCTGAAGCGCAGACCTCGATACCGTTACCCTGATCGATGGCCAGCCCACGGCGGGCACACGCTCAACACCCAAACTCCGCCGCCTTGTGGTGCGGTTGTCATGAGGAGCCCCGGCCGGTCCCCACGCCGATCGCGGATTCCCGAATGGGGCCGTGTCGTACAGTTCCCGCCAGACCTTTCGATGACGCAAGCCGGTCCGCGACGTCGCGCACCGGCTTGATGCTGATGGACGTAGTGTGGGAGATCGTTCAATGACGAAACCGAAATCGGGTGGTGATGCGTTCTCGGCCGGCAACCACATGCCCGACGAATCACCGGATCTCCCCTTGCAGCCGGAACCCGAGGCTACCCCCCACCCGCCGGCGTCCCGCGCCGGCTTCAACAAGGACACCGAGGATCGCCGGTTCCTCTCGTGGACCGACAAGGACCGGGAACAGGCGGCGGCATTCACGCACACCGATCAGTGGCGCGTGCTCCGGATCCTCGGGGAGTTCGTTGCCGGATTCGACGCGCTGGCCGAGATCGGACCCGCCGTATCGATCTTTGGCTCGGCGCGGACGCCCGTCAGCGACCCGATGTATGAACAGGCAGAGAAACTGGGCCATGCTCTCGCTACGGCGGGCATCACGGTGATCACGGGAGGTGGGCCCGGCATCATGGAAGCGTCCAACAAGGGCGCGGCCGAAGGCGATGGCGTATCCGTCGGCGCCAATATCGAGCTCCCATTCGAGCAAGGCGTCAACCGCTTCGTCACCCTCCCGCTCCAGTTTCACTATTTCTTCGTCCGCAAGACCATGTTCGCCAAATACGCCAACGGCTTCGTCTTCTTCCCCGGCGGTTTTGGCACGATGGACGAGATGTTCGAGATCTTCACGCTCATCCAGACCGGCAAGTTGGCCAGCATGCCCTGTGTCCTGTTCGGTACAGCCTACTGGAAGGGTCTTACTGACTGGCTCGAGGCGACCCTGCGACGCGAAGGCAAGATCTCCGCCGATGACCTCCGACTGTTCACCCTGACGGACGATATCGACGAGATCGTCTCGATCATGCTTGGCGCATTCGGCGATCAAATAGGCGAGGCGCATCACTGAATGGGTCGGCCATCAGGGGGGTGAAACCCCTGAACCATCGCCCCGTGGGTCCCTCCGGCAGGGAGTGGACCAAAGGGACCGGCCAAGTCCATCCGGACCGTCGTGTGCATATGAGACATAGTATGGTATCGTACGTACGCGCTATACCTCTTTCCGTCCAGTGAGGATCCGCCGCTTCCCCAGGCGGCGACGGAGTGTCACAGAGGGTCGGCGGATTCCTAGCACCCCGCATGTGCCTGGAGTATGATGAGGCTCGCGACGCATCATGGCTGGGATCCTTGACGAGCAAGAACTCAGAAGGACTTGCCGGATGTTGTCGTGCGGGCTGAGGGGCGGGAAGGGGAACATGTCGCATGCGACAACATCATTCAGGCTTTGCCGTGCCGGATAATCGCGACGAGCGGATTCCGCTGCTTCCCCTGAAGAATGTTGTCATCTTCCCCAGGAACGTGGTGACGTTTCTCGCCGTTCGCCCACATTCCATCCATGCGGTCGAAGAGGCGATGATCGGCAACCGGACGATTGCGGTCACCACGCATCGGACCAGTGATGTCGATGATCCTCGTGCCGATGACCTCTACGATGTCGGCACGCTCGCCAGCATCCTGTCGGCCGAGCGGCAGCAGGGCGGCAATGTCCAGGTCGTCCTCGAAGGGATGAGGCGCGTTCGCCTCAGCGACATCAACAACTCGCGTCCCTTCTTCATGACATCGATCGTGCCCCTTCCCGAGCCGGTTCCGGATCGCAATGAATCGGTGATCCTGATCCAGCACATCCAGGAACTGGCCGGGCGCTTTGCCGAGTCACGGAACCTGATGGCGAGCGAGGTGCTGGACATGGTCCAGCGCGCCACCAATCCCGGACATCTCGCTGACCTCCTCGCAACGCAGGTCGTCAATGATGTGTCGACCCGCCAGCAGTTGCTGGAAATCCTCGACCCGCTGATACGTCTCGAGCATCTCGGCGCTTACCTCTCCGGCGAGCTGGAAGTCGTGGCGCTGGAGCAGCGGATCCGGGATCGGGTCCGGGACCAGATGGATAAGACGCAGCGCGAGTATTACCTGCGGCAGCAATTGCAGGTGATCCAGGATGAGCTCGGCGGCGAGGAAGGCAACGAGTTCGAGCACTTGCGCGCGAAGATCGCGGGGCGTGGAATGCCGATTCACGCTCGCGAGAAGCTGGACCGGGAGCTCACCCGGCTCGAACGCATGCCCGGGGTCTCGGCGGAAGCCACGGTCGTCCGTACCTATATCGAGACGATGCTGGCCCTGCCCTGGCACGAGCAGTCCGACGACCAGATCGATCTCGATCAGGCGGAGCGCATCCTCAACGAGGACCATTACGGACTCGAAACCGTCAAGGAACGCATCGTCGAGTTTCTCGCGGTTCGCAAGCTCACGCTGTCATCGGGAATGGCGACCGCGGCCCAGATCCTCTGCCTGGTCGGCCCTCCGGGTGTCGGCAAAACCAGCCTGGGACGGTCCGTCGCCGAAGCAATGGGCAGGGAGTTCGTGCGCGTCAGTCTCGGTGGCGTCCGGGACGAGGCAGAGATCCGGGGTCACCGCCGGACCTACATCGGCGCAATGCCGGGCCGGATCATCAACGCCCTCAAGACCGCCGGCACCATCAATCCGGTCGTGCTCCTGGACGAAATCGACAAATTGGCGGCCGATTACCGTGGCGACCCAACCGCCGCCATGCTGGAAGTCCTGGACCCCGAACAGAACCAGGCCTTCACGGATCACTTTCTCGATATTCCCTACGATCTCTCCCAGGTCCTTTTCATCACCACGGCGAATTATGCCCACCAGATCCCTCGCCCTCTGCGCGACCGGATGGAGATGATCGAAGTCCCCGGCTACACCGAAGAGGAGAAGATCAAGATCGGTGCGCGTCATCTCCTGCGCCGTCAGCTCGGCGCCAGCGGGCTCTCGGAGTCGGCGATCGCCCTGCCCACCGACATCTGGCGCCAGGTCATCCGTGACTACACGCGCGAGGCCGGTGTCCGTGGACTGGACCGCGAGGTCGCGGGATTGTGCCGCAAGGTCGCCACGCTGATCGTCCGTGGGAAGCTCGATCCGGCCGGGACGATCACACTCGATGCCGACCGGCTTGAGGATTACCTGGGCCCGAAGAAGTACGGCTTCGAGCAGGATCTCGGCGGCAGCCAGATCGGCCTCGCGATCGGCCTCGGCACGACGGAGATCGGCGGGGAGATCATCCCGGTCGAGGTCGCCACGATGCCGGGCAAGGGCGGCCTGACCATCACCGGCCAGGCGGGCGACGTCATGCAGGAATCGGCGCGCGCGGCGCTCTCCTACGCTCGATCCCGTGCCGATGAACTCCGCATCGACCGGGATTTCCAGGAGAAGGTCGATCTGCATATCCATCTCTCCGAGGGCGCCACGCCCAAGGATGGACCGTCAGCAGGGATCACCATGGCGACGGCCGTAATCTCCGCGCTGACACGGCGACCGGTCCGGAATGACACGGCCATGACCGGCGAGATCACGCTCCTTGGACGCGTCCTGGCGATTGGCGGACTCCGTGACAAGTCCCTCGCCGCGCATCGCCACGGCATTCGCCGGCTGATCGTGCCCCATGACAATGCGCGCGACATGCGGGAGATACCCCGCAACATCCGGGACGAGGTCGAGTTCATCTTTGTCACAAACATGGATCAGGTGATCCAGGCGGCGATCATGCTCGATGTCGAACAGGCCGATCATCTGCAGGATGTCAACGAGCGCAGCTACCCCGAGGTGCCCGCTATCCAGCCCGACATCATCGATGCGAGGGGCCTGCTTCGCTAGAGCGTGTACCCGATTCTCCGGGCCGGGACCCGAGCTAATGTCGTCGGGCGGCCAATTCTCCGCCACGCCGGCATGGGTCCGCGCAGTTTTCGCCCCATGCCTCTACGTCTGTCATCATGAGTGCTGTGTCCAACGCACGGTGTCATCTTCGGTGCCCTCCTGACACTCCCACCTCCGTCACTCTGAGCGCAGCGATGGGACGCATTCGCTCAATCCCTGCGGGATTGCCTGTGAAGGATCCCCGGCGATGGGACGCTTTCGCTCTGGTGCTGCGCAATGGCTTATCGAGCCGGTCCGCCAACCGGGCATCGTCCCTCCAGGTCCCTCCAGCGTCCTTGTCCGCCGTTGTCGGATGCGCTTCGCGCGATGCAGCTGCCGAGATTCATCACAGGCAGTGCCGAAGCCACTGATGGACCGCTTCTGCTTGATCGCTGCGCGATCATCTAAGGGCGGCCACGGTGCCATGCGGCCCATCGCTTCGGTCTGAATGACGATCAGCCTTGGACAGCGTACTGAGGACCGACGTGATCGAAGAATGACATGGGATGTTGGAGAGAGTGCTCCGAGTAGCACAGGATCCCAGGGCTGTGCCGACAGCAACGCTGGTTCCGCCCTACAGTCCCATATTGAAGTGCGATTCACCGGAAGCGGCGTCGATGGCAGCGGGCGCTTCGATGGGGTGGTGCCTGCGGCAACTCCTGAGTTCGCTGGAACGAAGCGTGCTGGAGGAGAACCCTGACTCGGTGGGGTGCCGCGCGACCGTCAGGATGCCCGCGTCCCGGCAGGGTTCTCAGCA
>DASYVY010000194.1:0-17395 GCA_035936535.1 Thermomicrobiales bacterium
CCCCTGTGCCTGCGAAGGGGACCAAACCCCACCATGGATCGATCCGGCGAACGGTACATGCCATGATCATTCGGGTGGTCTCCCGGGCCGACCACGGCACTCCATCGCCGCCGCCGGTGAACGTTGCCAGATCATGCGTCCCGATCAGCCACTTCCCCGCCGAGGCCATGGCATCCGCATCAAGGGGCGTTCGCCGCTGCCACACCTGGCGTCCGATCAGGGGCTGGCTGCTTCCGGACCAGATGCGATACCGGTACTCACGCCACGTCGCATCGAATCTCGCGTGGAACGGTGCGGTTTTTCGCTCCGCCGACACGATCCCGAGATCATCGGGAAGATGCGCTTCGATCGCGCGGACCAGCAGTTGGTTGTCCAGCTCCGGCCGGATGTCCGCACAACTCACGACCTGCCCTATCGCATGCACGCCGCGATCCGTGCGGCCGGACATCCGGGTTGTAACTGGCGAACCGTGCAATCGGGACAAGTCTGCTTCCAACTCACCCTGGACGGTCCGGACACCCACCTGCCGTTGCGATCCCCAAAAGCCTGTACCGTCATAGGCTGTCGTCAGCTTCAACGTGGTAACCGGCTTACCGTCCATCTCCATCACTGCACCAGCGGGTCCGGCAGCACGCCGGTCCGGGCGCGAACGTTCGGTCAGGACACGAATTCGATCAACACGAGAGGCGCCGCATCTCCCCGGCGAAGACCCAGCTTGGAGATGCGCGTGTAACCACCGGCGGTTTCGTCATACCGCGGCGCCACCACATCGAACAATCGGTCCACGGCGGGCGTGTGATCGATCCGCGACATCACGAGCTTGCGGTGATGCGACGAATCGTCCCGCGCGATCGTGACCAGCTTCTCGACCACGATCCGCAGCTCCTTGGCCTTGGCCTCGGTTGTCATGATCCTGTCATTGAGAATCAGCGAGATAGCTTGCTGCCGGAGCATCGCCTTTCGCTGGCTCGGATTACGGCCGAATTTCCGGCCCGCCTTTCGGTGCCTCATTCTTCATCACCTCCATTCCCGGTCGTGTCGCCATCAGCACCCCCAAGGGAGAAGATTGCTTCGGCGACTTCAAGTTCGTCTCCATCATCTTCAAGCCCGTTGACACTATCGCTGAGGGCTCCCAGGTCCGCTTCCGGAAGATAGCCATACTCGCCCAGCTTTTCGCGAAGCTCGGTGAGGGATCGGGGACCGAAGTTCCGGATCGAGAGCAGCTGGTCCGGATCCATCGTCAGGACCTGACCAACCTTGTCGATCTGCTTGCTTCGCAGGGCATTGAGCACCCGTGGCGAGAGGCCAAGATCCGCAAGCGGCTTCCTCTGGACCTCTTCCGAGATGAACGAGCTGGCGGACGCCTCCGGCTCCGGCCGGGTGAACTCCGCGAACACCCGCGCGTGACCCATCAGGATCTGTGCGGACTGTGACAGCGCGTCATCGGGATCGATGGTCCCGTCCGTCAGGACTTCCAGAATCAACCGGTCGTAATCGACGTTCTGTCCCACCCGGGTGTGCTCGATGACGAAATTCACCCGCTGGATCGGCGTGAAGATCGTATCGATCGGGATCTCTCCGAGGGCAACGATCTCCTGCGCTTCGGCGGGCAGGTATCCCCGGCCGCGGCTGATCCAGAGATCCATGTCGAGGACCGCATCGGCACCGTCAAGAGTGGCGATGATCTGGTCGGGGTTGACGAGATCGACCTCGACGGGCCACTCGACATCGCCTGCAGTGACGATCCGCTCCCCCTCGCCTTCACCACGTGCATACAGGTGAGCACGAACGTCGCCGTGCAGCTCTGTGACGCGTCGGAGGCGAACCGCCTTGAGATTCAGCACGACTTCCGTGACATCTTCCCGTACATTCGGGATCGTCGCGAACTCGTGCCATACATTATCGATCCGGATTCGAGAGATCGCGCATCCCTCAAGAGAGCGCAACAGGATACGGCGCAGGGCATTGCCCAGCGTCGTGCCATACCCGGGTTCGAGCGGTTCTATCTGGTATCGCCCATAATTAAGCCCGGACTCGATCGTCTTGATGGTAAAATTGGGCTGCTGCAACAAGCGGACTTGCCTCCTCGCGACGCCGGATTGCTCGTTCTTTACGCGTGGTCAATCGCATGAGCAACCCGGCGCAACGGGTCAGGCTCAACCCTGCTCTGACCCGCGACCATAGAATTACGTGAAGATTCACATGCTTCAGCATGGCGAGCGGCAGGGGTTGTCCCCGCCACGCGCGAATGCGTCGGATCCAGGGCATGACCCGGACGCACGCCGCCCTGCTGTGCTAGACGCGACGTCGCTTCGGTGGCCGGCAACCGTTGTGGGGAATCGGCGTGGTGTCCGTGATCGACATCACCATGACGCCGCTGGACTGCAACGACCGGACCGCCATCTCGCGGCCGGATCCTGGTCCCCGAACAAAGACATCTACCTGCCGGAGGCCGTGCTCCTGAGCACGCCGGGCGGCACCCTCCGCGGTCATCTGTGCCGCGAATGGGGTGCTCTTGCGGGAACCCTTGAACCCGTTCGCTCCCGCACTTGACCAGGCGATGACATTCCCGGCGGGATCAGTCAGCGTCACGATCGTGTTGTTGAATGTGGCCTGGATATAGGCACGCCCACGAGGGATGTTCTTCCGATCCCTGCGTCGAACACGGCCCTTGCCTGGTCCTGTACCTCGTCGCCGTTCCGACATTTCCTGTTATTCCTTCCCGCTATCGAGACTTACAAGGTGCTGCATTCCTTGCGGAACACACATCCAGCATCGACGCTACTTCTTGCGGCCACCGATCGCGCGCTTCGGCCCGCGCCGCGTGCGTGCGTTGGTTCGTGTACGCTGGCCGCGGAGCGGCATGCCGCGACGATGCCGTATCCCGCGATAAGAACCAATATCCATGAGTCGCTTGATATTCATGGAGATTTCGCGTCGGAGGTCGCCCTCGACGCGTATTTCCCGGTCGATGACATCACGAAGACGATTGACTTCGTCGTCGCTGAGGTCGCGGACGCGTGTATCCGGGCTGATGTTGGTTCGCTCCAGCAACCCCTGACTCGTCTTCAGCCCGATACCGTAGATGTATGTGAGACCGATTTCCACGCGCTTTTCCCGCGGGAGGTCGACGCCGGAGATTCTTGCCATGCCTCATCCTCTAGGTAACGCGATGATCGCCTGTGCACCACAATGGGCAGGACCGGTCATCGCACCGGAGCGGAGGGAACTACCCTTGCCGCTGCTTGTGCCGTGGGTTCGTGCAGATCACCCGCACGATGCCTTTCCGGCGAATAATGCGGCACCGCTCGCACCGCTTCGATACTGACGCCGAAACCTTCATGTATCCGTTCTCCCAGTGCGCTGATGGCGCATGGTAATCATTGGTTCGGGATGTCGCGCGAGGCCCGGATATCGGGAGAGTCGCCCGGCGATGATGATCTTCCAGGTCCTTGCGGAATCGCTCTCGGTCCAGCGACCACGGGTGGCGGAACGCTGGATCGGGTCGTGGGCGGTCGATCTCCTCAGGCGCGCACGCTGATAGCGCATGTCTTGCGACATGCGCCACGAATGGTTAGTGTACCACTGATTGCGGCAGCAGCGTCAAGATCACCGGGTCACCGTCGGTGATCGCCACCGTGTGCTCGAAGTGCGCGGACCACGACCCATCGGTCGTCGTCACGGTCCACTCATCCTCCAGGACCTGTGTCGCCTCCGTGCCAAGCGTCAGCATCGGCTCGATCGCGAGCGTCATGCCCCGCTTCAACCGGCTCCCGCTCTCCGGGTCGCCGTGATTCGGAATGTGCGGCTCCTCCCACATCTGACGCCCGATCCCGTGCCCCCCATATTCCCGTACGATGCCATACCCTCGGGGAGCGGCATACGATTCCACCGCGTGCCCGATCGCTCCGAGACGGTTACCGGCGCGGGCAGCCCGGATGCCTTCCTCAAGCGCCGCCTCGGTATCCGCAAGCAGGCGCTGGGCCGCGTCCGAGATCGTGCCAACGCCATAGGTCCACGCGGAATCGCCATGGAATCCGTCCACGATCGCGCCGATATCGACGGAGATCACATCGCCATCCTCCAGCCGGCGGGATCCGGGGATGCCATGCACGATCTCGTCATTGACAGAGGCGCAGATGTATCCGCTAAACCCGTGATGCCCGAAGAAGTTGGAGCGTGCGCCGTGCTCGATGATCGTGTCTCGGACGATGGTATCGAGTTCCCCAGTGCTCACTCCGGGGGCGATGGCCTGCTGTACCCGGCGGTGGCAGATTGCGACGACTTCCCCCGCCCGGCGCATCTTTTCGATCTCCGCTGAACTCTTGATCGAGATTCCCATCGTTACCGATCCCCTGCCGCGAGGGATCGTTGTCCGATAACGGCGAGGATGCTGTTCGTGACAGTACTGACATCCTGGTTGCCATCGACCCGGTCCAGCAGCCCTCGCTCCCGGTAATAGTCCAGAAGCGGTGCGGTCTGCTGATCATAGAGTGCCAGCCGACGCGCGATCGGCTCGGGTCGATCGTCTTCTCGCTGGATCACCTCGCCACCACAGACATCGCAGACACCCGGCTTGGCCGTGGGATTCGCCACCGCATGGGATACGGTTCCGCAGCTCACGCACACACGACGCCCAGACAGGCGTTCGATAAGAACGTTCCGTGGCACCTCGATCTCGACGACCGCCGTGATCTGCTCGCCATGCTCGGCCAGGATCGAATCCAGCGCTCGCGCCTGAACATCCGTCCGGGGAAAGCCATCGAACAGGGCGCCTCGTACCTGCTCGCCTCGTGCCCGGGCCCGCACGATCGCGGCGATTCGCCCTTGCACGATCGCGTTGGTGAGCTCATCCGGCACAAGATCCCCACGCCCGAGAATCGCTTTCAGCTCCAGGCCGAGCTCCGATGCGGACGCAATCTCGGCACGGAAGAGATCTCCCGTGGCGATCTTGACGAGGTCGAGCTGGGGGGCCACCAGGGCGGCCTGAGTGCCCTTGCCCGACCCCTGTGCTCCCATGAAGATGACGTGCACTCGGTCTTTCCTCGTGTGAAGGGCCCGTATCCGGACAACCAGGCCGGAGGCAGGACTCTGTCCCTGTCTTCTCCGGCCCAGTCGTTGCCTGATTGCCTAGTTGATGAACCCTTCATAGTTCCGCATCATGAGCTGGGCTTCCAGTTGTCGCATGGTGTCGATCGCCACACCGACCACGATCAACATCGAGGTGGCACTGAGCTGCAATGCCTGGACACCGGTGATCCGCGTCGCGATGAACGGCAGGATCGCGACCAGTCCGAGGAACAGGGCACCCACGATCGTGATGCGCGACAGGACCTTCTGCAGGTAGGCCGCGGTGTTTCTGCCCGGACGAATGCCCGGCACGAACGCGCCCTGCCGTTGCAGGGACTCGGGGATTCGCTGCTGCTGGAACACCACCATGGTGTAGAAGAACGTGAAGCCGATGACCATGAAGAAGTAGACGATGTTGTAGGGAACGGTATTCGGACTCAACCAGAGCCGGATCCGCTCCGCCAGGTTCTGGACCCACTCGGTGTTGGAGGCTTCCAGAAAGCTCGCCACCATGCCGGGAAAGACCATGATGCTCACCGCGAAGATAAGCGGGATCATTCCGGCGCTATTGACCTTGAGCGGAATGTTGGTGGTCGAGCCACCGTACTGACGGCCAGAGCGAACTCGCTTGGCATGGTGAACGGGGATACGGCGCTGGCCTTCGTTGATCAGCACCACGCCCACCACCGTCAGCAAGGCGATGGCGATGAACAGCAGTGTACCGACGACATTTGTCCCAAACGATGACCCCGTAACCAGCTGTCCAATCGATCCGGGCAGGGACGCCACGATGCCGCCGAAGATAATGATCGAGATGCCGTTGCCGATGCCCTTCTCGGTGATCAGCTCGCCGATCCAGACCAGAAGCATGGTGCCTGCCGTGAGCGTGATCAGGATCGCGATCGTGGGCAGGAAGGTGCTGCTGTCGAACAGACCGAAGTTCTCGATCAGCTGCCGGCCGTTGCCGCCGGTCTGGCTGGAGAACAGCAGCGTCTGACCGTACCCCTGCAGGAGCGCCAGTGGCACCGTCAGGATGTGTGTGTACTGGTTGATCTTGTTCCGGCCCTGCTGGCCCTCCATTGAGAGCTCGTTAAGGCGCGGCACGATCGGCGTCATCAGCTGCATGATGATCGACGCGGTGATGTAGGGATAGACGCCCAGCGCGACGATCGAGAAGTTGGTAAGCCCGCTTCCGGAGAAGAGATTCAGCATCCCAAGCAACTGGTTGCTCTCGATGAACGAACGCAGCCCCTCCCGATCGACGTTCGGGATCGGGATGCTGGCGATCATGCGAAAGATCACCAGCATGCTGAGCGTGAAAAGGATCTTGGCCCGGAGATCGGGGATTTTGAATGCGTTGATGACGGCCTGGAGCATGCCTAGGCCTCCTTCGCCTCACGTTCCTGAAGCTGAGCCATGGCCTCTCGGCGGCTCGGTCCTCCGACCTTGCCAACGCGCATGGCCTTCATCTCACGGTTGAGCGGGAGGCGCCGCGAGCGTGGGCGTGCTGACGTCCACTTGTCGTTCCGCTCGAGCGTCTCCACCGTTCCGCCCGCACTCTCGATTGCCTGCTGGGCACTCTTGGAGAACGCGTGAGCCTTCACATTGACGGCACCGTCAAGCTCTCCGTGGCCAAGGATTTTGAGAGGAAATTCCGTACCGCGAATCACGCCACGGTCGGCGAGCACCTCTGGCGTGATCGGACCTTCGATCCCGAGTTCGGCAAGGCGACCGATGTTGACGGTCTCCCATTCCGTACGCCAGATGTTGGTGAATCCGCGCTTGTAGGGCATTCGCCGCTGGATCGGCAGCTGTCCGCCCTCGAACCCAACGCGAACTCCCCCGCCGGACCGGCTGTTCTGACCCTTGGTGCCGCGACCCGCTGTCTTGCCGCGGCCACTCCCGTGCCCGCGACCGAGTCGCCGCTTGGCGGTTCGGGAGCCTTCGGATGGACGCAGGTCGTCCAATGTCATAGGCATCGTCGTACTCTTCTTTCACCTGGATCTGCGATGTGCGGAACCGCGCATCTACTCTCCAGCGATTTCCTCTACATTCACCAGATGCTGGACCTTGTGGACCATGCCCCTGATTGCCGGCTGGTCCGGACGGACGACGGATTGGTTCACCCTACGAAGTCCCAGGGACCGCACGGTGCGTTCCTGATCGTGCGGGCGGCCGATGACACTCCGCACAAGCGTGATCTTCAGCTGCCCTGAAATGGGAGCGGTGCTGGCTTCGGTCATGACTGGCCGCCTCTCGGGCCCTGGTTCTGACCCTGCCCGCGGCCTCCGCCCTGGCCACGGCCACCACCACGCTGGCCTCCCCGTCCGCCCTGCGGCCCGCTGGTCAGCGGTTGAGCCTGTGCTCGTGGCCGCGTCGATACCGACGGGTTCGGACCATGATCGAACGGCTTCCGGAGGGTGCGACGGGCACGCTTGCGACGCTGCGCGACGGCACCCTCCGACTCGAGATCCTGAAGCGCCTGCATCGTGGCCCGGACAACGTTGACCGGGTTATTGCTCCCCAGCGACTTGGTCAGGATGTCCCGGATGCCGGCAACCTCGACGACAGCCCGAACGCCACCACCGGCGATGACCCCGGTTCCAGGCGACGCCGGTTTCAGGAGCACGCGGGATGCGCCGAATGTCGACTCCACCTCGTGAGGGATCGTTCCCCCGTCAAGCGGTACCGCGATCATCGACTTCTTGGCGGCATCACCGCCCTTGCGGATGCTGTCCGGCACCTCACCGGCCTTGCCAAGGCCGACGCCGACCTTGCCCTTGCCGTCACCGACAACGACGATGCTGCCGAACGAAAAGGTTCGTCCGCCCTTGTGAACTTTTGACACGCGGTTGATGCGAACCAACCGCTCCTCGAGCTCATTCCCGCCGTCGTCATCCGAGCGACGACGCGGTTGACGCTCTTCCCGATTCCGATCCATGTGTTTCTCCGATTCCTCCACGGCCCTTGCCAGCACTTGGCATTACGCCTTCCGCACTGGCAACGCTCGCGGCAAGAGCAGATGTCCTTCAAGAATGACACCACTCGTCAACAAATGATGGCGTATCCGCCGATGGCCAACTCCCGGCAACTCAACGAACCGTTCCCGAGCGGTACCCTAAAACTTCAGACCACCTTCGCGAGCGCCGTCCGCAACCGCCTTGACACGACCGTGATAGAGGAACCCACCGCGATCGAACAGCACGGCCTCGATCCCGGCATTCCGTGCGCGCTCGGCAATGACTTCGCCGACCACTTTGGCCCTGGCGGTCTTTGCCGCGTCCGCGCCGGCGCGCTCCTTGACATCTGCTTCGAGATCGCTGGCTGCGGCGAGCGTGCGGCCGGCCACGTCATCGATGAGCTGAGCGTAGATATGCGCCGATGACCGGAACACGTTCAGTCGCGGCCGCATGGCGCTCCCGCTGATCTTGGCCCGTACTCGCCGGTGCCTGCGTTCGCGCAGGGTAAGCGGCTTTCGATACTTGGTCTTCATCGTTGTCTCCGTATAGTCTGCCGGACCGGGCTACTTCGCCTTGCCGGCCTTGCCGGCCTTGCGGCGGACGAACTCGCCCGCATACCGGATGCCCTTGCCCTTGTAGGGTTCCGGCGGCCGGACACCTCGGATTCGGGCGGACTCTTCACCGACCATCTGCTTGTCGATCCCGCTGACCGCAATCCGGTTGTTGCCCTCGACCCGGTAAGTAATACCCGCTGGTGGCGTCATGCGCACCGGATGCGAGTAGCCGACATTGAGGACCAGGTTCTGCCCGTCCATCGTTGCCCGATAGCCAACCCCCTGGATCTCCAGGTTCTTGGTGTAGCCATCGGTTACCCCGACCACCATGTTGCTCAGGAGCGATCGTGTCAGGCCGTGCAGCGCCTTGACCTCGCGTTGGTCGTTCGGCCGCTCCACGCGCAACACACCATCTTCCTGGACGATCGATAGCCGGGGGGAAAACTCCGAGTTCAGCTCGCCCTTCGGGCCCTTGACACTGATCGCATTTCGTTCGCCGATCCGAACGTCGACGCCGCCTGGCACCGGGATCGGTTTGATTCCGATTCTCGACATTGCTGGTTCCTTACTCTGGCCGGTAGCCAATGTATCCCGTTGAAGGGACCAATCGGCCCCTCAGGTGCCGTCTGCAGTCCTCCGGCATCGCGGTCGCAGGCACCCCTGGCTATCGAACCGATCAGGAGCGGCGGCTCGCCGTTCCCCCACGATCGGATTACCAGACGGTGCAGAGCACCTCTCCGCCTATCCCGCGCTTCCGTGCCTCGTAGCCCGTCAGCACCCCTTCCGGCGTGCTCACAATCGCGATACCGAGACCGCTGCGCACACGCGGGAGCTGATCCTTGCCCGCATACACACGCAGTCCCGGCTTGCTGATGCGCTTGATCTCCCGGATGACATGGCTCTTGTCCGGCGAGTAGCTAAGCTTGACCCTCATCAGGTTTTGCGGTCGCTTCTCGATCACCTGGAAATCTTCGATGTAGCCTTCTTGCTTCAAAATACCCGCGATGGCGACGAGGATTTTCGTCGATGGCATGGTTGTCTCGGTTTGCCGAGCCATCCCTGCATTGCGAATCCTCGTCAGCATGTCGCTGATAGGGTCATTTACGCTCATGCGTCGCGTTCTCCGTCGCTGTGTCGGGGTAGGTGTGCGGTCGACATCAGATACTGCTTACCAGCTGGACTTGGTGACGCCTGGGAGACGCCCCAGCGCTGCCAGCTCGCGGAAACAGATTCGGCACACACCGAACTTCCGCATGTATGCCCGTCCCCGACCACACACCTTGCAGCGATTGACGCCACGGGTCGAGAACTTCGGTGGGCGCTGTGCCTTTACAATCAAACTCGTCCTGGCCATGATTCCTCCGTCGGCGCGTGCCCTTAGCGGGCAAACGGCATCCCGAGCAGCGCCAGCAGGCGGCGCCCCTCTTCATCGGTGCGAGCGGTGGTCACAAAGCTGATCTCGAGCCCTCGCACCTTGTCGATCTGGTCGTAGTCGATTTCCGGAAACAGGATCTGCTCGCGCAAACCAAGGGTGTAATTGCCGCGCCCATCGAACGAGTTCGGTGAGACACCCCGGAAGTCCCGGATGCGCGGCAGGGCGATCGCGGTCAGGCGATCGTAGAACTCATACATCCGATCACCGCGAAGTGTGACCATTGCGCCAATCGGCATGCCCGCCCGAAGCTTGAATGCCGCGATCGATTTCTTGGCCCGGGTCACCACGGGCTTCTGCCCGGTGATCAGCGAGAGGTCATTGACCGCGGCGTCAAGCGCTCGGCCATTTGCTACCGCCTCCCCCAGTCCGATATTGATTACGATCTTTTCGAGCTTCGGCACCTGATAGACGTTCGAATAGCCGAAATCGCTGGTAAGCGTCGGGAGAACGTCCTCCCGGTAGCGATCACGTACCCGTGCCATACAACACCTTGCCTCACTCCGGAAAAGGGTCCGGTTGCCCAGTTGTTTCTCGGCGTTCCCACCTGGTCTGCCGATGAACGGCACTCAGGTCGCCGCTCTTCTTATGAGGAAGTCAACACGATGAGATTCCGATGCCTGTTGTCCGTCGTTATGCTGCCGGGCGCGGAATCGCTCGTTCACAGTTCTTGCAGAATCGCTCGTTCTTGCCACCGTCATCCTTGCGGATGCCGACCCGGCTGACTTCGCCGCACGACGGGCAAACCAGTTTGACGTTCGAGACGTGAAGCGGAGCTTCCACCTCGACGATGCCGGCCTGTCGGGCCCGGCCGCGCTTGATGTGCTTCTTGACGATATTGACGCCCTCGACTACCACGCGGTCCTTTGCAATCAGGTTCTGGCGGACGATACCGCGCTGCCCTTTGTTGCGACCGCTGGTCACGAGCACTTCATCGCCGGTACGAATCTTCCTCATCACCGATCCCTACAGCGTTTCAGGGGCGAGCGATACAATCCGCATGAACGCCCGCTCGCGAAGCTCTCGCCCCACCGGGCCGAAGATTCGCGTACCACGAGGCGCGTTCTGCGCATTGATCAGCACCGCCGCGTTGTCGTCGAACTTGATATGGCTGCCATCCGGCCGCCCATATTCGCTTGCCGTTCGCACGATCACCGCACGAACGACGTCTCCCTTTTTGACGGCGGCGTTTGGCTGCGCGACCTTCACCGAAGCGATGATCGTATCGCCAACCGAGCCGAACTTTCTTGAGGAGCCACCCAGCACGCGGATGCACATGATCTCCCGTGCGCCGCTGTTGTCGGCTACCTTGAGCCGTGTTTGTGGCTGAATCACCGCTGTCTACCTCTGGGCGCCCATGCGCCCTGAATCCGAATGCACTGCGAGCCAGACTCTAGATCTGAACCGCGCGCTCGACGATCTCGCGGACAACCCACCGCTTGTGTTTGGACAGAGGCCGTGTTTCCTCAATCCGGACAATGTCGCCCGGCTTGCAGGCATTGGTCTCGTCATGTGCCATGAACCGGCTGGTGCGCGTGATCCGCTTGTGATACAGCGGGTGGCGGCGCACGTAATCCACCGTCACGATGACGGTCTTGTCCATCTTGTCGCTGGCTACCCGACCGACCTTCATGGTCCGCGGTTTCTGCAGCGGAGCTTTCGGTTCCTCGGCGGGAGCTGTCGTTTCCTCAACGTCGCTCATGCGTTTCCTCGTATCCTCAAGGGTGGCTCGCGGGGCGCTGAAGCTTTGTGCAACACGCCGCCCACACCACTCGTTGTCGTTCCAACATGCGCTTCACGCGCTACCGAGCCGTCCGCAACCGGATCCGTCGGGGCCGATTGGTCGCCACCGCGGTCGCGGCGGGCGCTGCATCGCCACCGGCGGTGGGCTGCTGGCGGGCCGCTTCACCCTTGATCGTCAGGATCCGGGCAATGTCCTTGCGGATTTGCCGGGTGCGGGCGGTTGCGGTCAACTGGCCAACCGCTTCCCGGAAACGCAGGTCACGCCATTCGGCGTGCAGCTCCGTGAGTCGCTCTTCGAGCTCCCCCGGGCTGAGTTCCCGTAGCTCTGCTGCCTTCATGCCGCACCTTCCTCTACGGTTGGCGCACCAGGAGTCTCGCGCACCAGCACCTTCGTCTTCATCGGCATCTTCATGCCGGCGCGACGCAGTGCCTCTTCAGCGCGATCCTGGGAGACACCACCGATCTCGAACAACATCCGGCCCGGTTTCACCACGGCGACCCAGTACTCCGGATTGCCCTTGCCCTTGCCCATCCGGGTTTCGGCCGGCTTCTGGGTGACGGGCTTGTCAGGGAAGATTCGGATCCAGACCTTGCCGCCTCGCTTCAGGTAATTCGTGATCGCCCGCCGGGACGCCTCGATCTGCCGACTGGTGACCCAGGCTGGCTCGGTCGATTGCAATCCAAACTCGCCGAACGAGATTTCCGAGCCACGATACGCCTTGCCGCGCATCCGGCCTCGCATGACCTTGCGGTATTTTGTCCGCTTCGGCATCAACATGACATGTCGCTCCGCTTCACCACGGTTCCCGCCCGGCTCGATAGAACCAGGCCGGGCTTTCCGTCAAGTACTAGTCGGCCACAGTCGCCAAATCGGCGGTCAACGATGCCTCGGTAACCTCGTTCGCCGTACGAATAACGTCGCCTTTGTACACCCACACCTTGACCCCGATCCGGCCGTAAGTTGTGGCGGCGTGGACGGTCGCGAAGTCGATGTTGGCGCGGAGCGTGTGCAGTGGCACCCGCCCGTCCTTCTCGGTGACCTGGCGGCTCATCTCTGCACCGCCGAGTCGGCCGGCGAGCCGGATCTTCACGCCCTTGGCTCCGCGCCGCATCGCCTGCTGTACCGCGTGCTTCATCGCCCGTCGGTAGGAGACACGTCGCGCGATCTGCTCGGCGATGCTCTCCGCGATCAGCCGGGCTTCGATTTCCGGAATCTTGATCTCTTCGATCCGGACGTTGACCTTCTTGCCGACTTCCTTCTCGAGCATCTGCCGCAGGCGTTCGACATTCGCGCCTTGCTTGCCGATCACGATTCCGGGCTTGGAGGTGTGAAGCGTGACGTCGACCTTGTTGGCCGCTCGCTCCAGCTCGATCCTGGCGATTCCGGCCCGGGTCAGCTCTTTCATGACCAGCTGGCGGATCTTGAGATCCTCGTGCAGCAGATCAGTATACGTCCGTTCGGCGAACCATTTCGATTCCCAGTCACTGGCGATTCCCAACCGGAACCCGATTGGATTGACTTTGCGTCCCATTAGCGGCGCTCCCTCTCTTCGGCGACGACCGTGATGTGGCATGACCGCCGAAGGATGCGTCCAACGCGACCACGGGCCTTGGGCTTGAACCGGCGCATCTGCGCCGCGTCGTCCGCATAGATTTCCTTGACCCAGAGGTCATCCGGGTCCAGGTCGTAGTTGTTCTCCGCGTTCGCCGCGACCGATTTCAGCAGGCGCTCGACATCGAGTGCCGCCTTGTTCGGGACGAACTTCATGAGCGCGATCGCGTCGGTCACCTTCTTGCCTCGGACAAGGTCAACGACCAGCCGGGCTTTCCGAGGGGAGACGCGGACGCGCTGTACGCTAGCTCGAACTTCCATCGCTCTTCCGTCCTACCTCGCCCTACCGGCGACCCCGGCGATCCGCGTCCTTGCCGTGACCACGAAAGGTCCGGGTCGGTGCGAATTCGCCGAGCTTGTGGCCCACCATCTGCTCGTTCACGAAGATCGGCACGTGCTGCCGCCCGTTGTGCACGGCGATGGTGTGACCGACCATGCCCGGAAAGATGGTGCTGGCCCGGGCCCAGGTGCGGATGACCGTCCGCTGGTTCGTCTGGTTGAGGGTGTCGACCTTTTTTTGCAACTTCAGGTCGATATACGGCCCCTTCTTGGATGATCTCGCCACGGTGTTCTCCTCGTATCTGTCCAGCATGTTGGGCGCTTCCGTCTATGGCCGGTCGCGCCATAGCGTTAGCGCCGCTTGGTTGGACGGCGGCGAACGATCATCAAATCGGTCCGCTTGCTGTTCCGCGTTCGCTGGAAGGCGGGCTTGCCCCACTTGGTCTTCGGCTGGCCGCCGATCGGTGCCTTGCCCTCACCACCACCATGCGGATGGTCGCGCGGGTTCATGACGGATCCGCGAACGGTCGGGCGCTTGCCCATGTGCCGGCTGCGTCCGGCTTTCCCGATCTGGATATTCTCGTGATCGACATTGCCGACCTGCCCAAGCGTCGCCAGGCAGGTAAGCAGGACAAGGCGAACCTCGCCGGATGGCATACGCACCTGCGCGTAGTCACCGACCTTGGCCATCAACTGGGCTGAGGTCCCGGCGGAACGGCAGAGTTGACCGCCCTTGCCCGGATACAGCTCGATGTTATGGATCTGCGTTCCGGTCGGGATGTTGCTGAGCGGCAACGCGTTGCCGGTCCGGATCGGCGCTTCCGGCCCGGAAACCACCGTGTCGTTCACCCGCACGCCAAGCGGCGCGAGGATGTAGCGCTTCTCGCCGTCCTTATAGAACAGCAGGGCAATGCGGGCTGATCGGTTGGGATCATATTCGATCGCCGCCACCCGCGCCGGAATGCCGTGCTTGTTCCGCTTGAAATCGACGATCCGGTAGAAGCGCTTGGCGCCACCACCGCGATGCCGGGTGGTGATCCGGCCCCGGTTGTTGCGGCCGGCGTGTTTCTTCAGCGGCTCGACCAGCCGCTTCTCCGGCTTCTTCTTGGTGATCTCCTCGAACGTGCTGACACTCATCGAGCGGCGCGCCGGGGAGGTTGGCTTGTATTTGCGTACTGGCATGTCTAAACGTTCCCTTCTGCTAGCGGCTGGTGCAGCGCGTCGTCACCGACACCTGCTCAGCCACCGTCGCATCCCTAGACCTGCTCGAAGAGGTCGATGTGCTCGCCCGGGGCGAGGGTGACGATTGCCTTTTTCCACCCCGGCCGGGCTCCGTGAATCCGCCCGGATCCACGCCGGACCATTCGGGACTTTGGCTTCGGCTTGACATTGAGCGTGTTGACAGCCGTGACGTTCACCGAGAATGTCGCCTGCACCGCCGCCTTGATCTGGATCTTGTTGGCATCCGGATGGACCTCGAACGTGTATTGGCCCTTCTCCATCAGCCAGGTGTTCTTCTCCGTGATCCGCGGCTTGCGGATCACGTCTTCCATTCTGAGCTCAGCCATCCTAGGCAACCTCCGCCACGGGGTCGGCCACTGCGTCGGCCGCTGCCTGCCGCTCCAGCTTCCACTGGCTCGGCTCCCGCTTGTTCTCGGGAAGCGCCCAGAGGTCTTCGATGACCGCCAGCGCTTCTTCCGTCACTATCAATCGATCGTATTTCAGGACATCCCGCACATTCAGGATCGGCGCGATGATCGTCTTCGCCTGCTCCAGGTTGGCGGCGGAGCGTTCGATCACGTCGTTTTTCTCGGCCATCACCACCAGCACGGAACGGGACTCCGGAAGCGACTCAAGGACCGTCTTGAACGCCTTGGTCCGCGGCTCGATCGTGTCCAGACCCTGGATCACTGTGAGCCGATCATCCTGCAATTTCGCGGACAATGCCGACCGGATTGCCAGCCGCCGCATCTGCTTCGGCATGGCCTGGGTGTACTTCCGGGGATGTGGTCCCCAAACAACACCGCCGCCCTTCCACTGCGGAGAGCGTATCGACCCCTGCCGCGCCCGACCGGTGCCCTTCTGGCGCCATGGCTTGCGGCCACCACCACGGACTTCCGATCGCGTCTTCGTGTCATGCGTGCCGAGCCGGGCATTCGCCTGCTGACGCACCAGCGCCTGGTGCATCACCGAGACGTGGGGCTGGATACCCCAAACCGTCTCGTCGAGATCCGCCTGACCGACGACCTCGCCCTTCGTATTGTGAACGTCTACTTGCACCATCGTCGTTGCTCCTTATCAGTCATCGTCCGCACAGCTTCTCGCACGATTACTTCTGCCCCTTCACGGCACGGCTGATCAGCAACGTGCCCTTGTTCGGGCCAGGCACCGACCCTTCGACGAGCAAGAGGTTCCGTTCGGGATCAACACGAAGAACCTTGAGGTTCTGGACGGTCACCCGCTCGTGGCCCATGTGGCCAGCCATCTTGAGACCCTTGAACACCCGGCCGGGCGTCGCGCTGGATCCGATCGAACCCGGTGCACGAGCACGATCCGATTGACCGTGGGTCTTGGGGCCACCGCTGAATCCATGGCGCTTCATCCCGCCCTGGAAGCCGCGGCCCTTGGACGTGCCAACGACATCGACGACATCTCCAGCGGCGAAGGTGTCGGCCCTGAAGACCTGGCCGACCTCGATGCCACTGTAGTCATCGGCCTTGAACTCGCGCAGGGTCCGGACCTGATGTCCACTTGCCCGCACATGTCCCTGTTGCGGCTTATTCAGTCGTTTCGAGATTCCATAGCCGAGCTGGACCGCTTCGTAGCCATCCTTTTCCTGCTTCCGAATCTGTGTCACGACACACGGCCCGGCCTCGATCACCGTTACCGGCCGTGCCAATCCTTGATCATCGAATACTTGCGTCATGCCGAGCTTGCGCCCGATCAACCCGCGAACCATTGGCTCTCCCCTGGAATCAGGAAACGGAGTCAGCGCCGGGCGCCGCATCCGCTCGCAGAGCGTGGTGTGCGTCATGCCGGACCAGCATCAAGCGATACTGGATTCCGGATCTCGCTCACTCGCTACAGCTTGATTTCGATATCCACACCGGCTGGAAGGTTCAGCCGCATCAATGCACGAATCGTGTTGCCGCTCGGCTCCAGCACGTCGATCAGGCGCTTGTGCGTTCGAATCTCGAACTGCTCCTGCGAGTCCTTGTCGATGAACGGAGAGCGGATCACGGAGAATTTCTCGATCCGGGTCGGTAATGGAACTGGCCCCGCTACCTTGGCACCAGTGGCCTCGGCGGTTTCCACGATCCGTCCCGCTGACTGGTCAAGAATCTTGTGATCGTACGCCTTGAGGCGAATCCGGATCTTTTGAGCCGCCTTGCGCGCCGTTACCATGTTCGGGATTCCCTCACCTGCGCCGCTCGTAGGATGCCGCCGAACCGGAAGCACCCCACGAGCCGGAAGCCGTTCGAATGCTGGTTTACTCGGTAATGCGGGTGACGGCCCCGGCACCGACGGTGCGGCCGCCCTCGCGGATCGCGAACCGCAAGCCTTCCTCGATCGCCACCGGCGTGATCAGCTCCACCCCCATCTGCACGTTGTCCCCCGGCATCACCATCTCCGTCCCTTCCGGCAACGTGATCGAGCCCGTCACATCCGTCGTCCGGATGTAGAACTGCGGCCGGTACCCGGGGAAGAACGGCGTGTGCCGCCCCCCCTCCTCCTTGCCCAGCAC
>DASYVY010000195.1:0-2722 GCA_035936535.1 Thermomicrobiales bacterium
ATCTTGGCCAGTTGCTGGTTGATCGACTCCCGCTCGGAGAGCAGGTCATCGAGCGCGGATTGGCCCAGCACGCTCCGGAGCGTTGTCTGGGCGATTTGGCTTGTCGCCCGGATGAAGTCGGCGACATTGACGACCGAGGCGTTTGGATCGAGCACCCGGAAGTAGGCGACCGCGTTGACACGGATCGTCACGTTGTCCTTGGTGATCACCTCCTGGGCCGGGATGTCCATCGTCACGGTCCGGAGATCGACCTTCTGCATCCGCTCGAGAAAGGGGATCAGCAGGATCAGCCCCGGCCCACGGGCGCCGACAAGACGTCCGAGCCGGAACACCACGCCACGCTCGTACTCCTGGACCACCTTGATCGCGGAGAAGAGGACGATGATGAAGAACAGGGCAATGACAGCAATGATCGCAACAGAGATATCCATGAAGCCTTTCCAGTTCTCACATCGGGCGCTCGACGCCTCCAAGGCGCCGGTCCGCCCATCACCGGACTAGTCCGGGCATCGATGCCCGGCTCTTCCATTGTTGCACGTTCAGTGAGCGGGCTCCCGCCGGAGGGGGCGCATACCTCACGGCCGGGCGGCGGGCGGAGGCTCAGGCTGGCTGCGGTCGCGCCGGATGGCGCGCAGGCCATCGACAACCGGCAATACGCCCTCGCCACGTCGGTCGGCTGTTGCGGTTATCGCCGTCTCGCTGGTGGCTGGCGCCAGCCGGACATCCAGGCGCAACCCGTGAACGCCGGTGACCTCGATATGGCTGCCCACCGGAGCTGTTGGCTGCTCCCCCGGTGAGCCGGTCATCGTCGCGGTCCAGAGCTCGCCATCGAGAAAGACCATGCCCGTGGGGTTGAGCTCCGAGCGGACGGTTCCGATCCTGCCGATCAGCGCCGGGGTGCCGGTCGACGGTCTGCGCCGCAGCGCGCGGAGCGCGGCCGTTCCGACAATCAGGGCCACCGCGACGATACAGGCGGCCGAGGTCCAGATGATCGGGCGGGACACGTTCTCGTACCCGGGGACGTTGGTATCGATCAGCAGGTAGGAGCCGGTGATGAAGCAGGCCAGCCCGGCGACCAGCAGCAATCCGAACGACGAGACGAAGAGATCGATCAGGAACAGCGCCAGGCCGATCCCGATCAGGAGCACACCGGTCCAGTTCACCGGCAGGGTCCCGAGCGAATACAGCCCGAGCACGAGGGAGATCACGCCGACGATCCCGGGCACGAAGGTGCCGGGGTTGGCGAGTTCCAGGAAGATCCCGAGGGATCCGAAAGACAGCAGCAGGTAGGCGATGGTAGGGTCGGACGCAAGCTGGAGGATGCGCTCGAAAAGGTTCATCGACGTATCGTCGGTCTCGGCATTGGCCGTGGTCAGGGTCACGGTCTCCCCGGTCGACATCGTGACCCGCATGCCATCCACCCTGTCGAGCAACGTGTCGATATCGGGAGCGATCACGTTCACGACGTTGAGTTCAAGGGCACGGTCGGCGGTGATGTTGTCCGCTTCGCGAACCGCCCGTTCCGCCCAGTCGGCGTTGCGGTTGCGCAGGTCGGCGAGGTTGCGGATATTGGATACGGCGTCGTTCGTTACCTTGGCGCTCATCGTCTCGTTGATGTCGCTGCCATCCGCGTTGACGGGCGAGGCGGACCCGATGCTCGTTCCGGGTGCCATTGCCGCGACATGGGCCGCATACGCGATGAACACCCCGGCGGACGCCGCACGAGCGCCCCTGGGCGTCACATAGGCGATCACCGGTACCTCGCTCTCGAGGATGTTCCGGGTGATGTCGTCCATCGCGGTGCTGAGCCCGCCCGGAGTATCGATCTCGATCACGATCGCCGCCACGCCATCGTCTTCGGCCGATTCGATGCCACGGGCGATGTACTGGGCCATCGGTGGGGTGATCGTCCCGTCGATCGTCAGCACGCGAACGGTCGGTTCTGCCGATTGCCCGGCGGCAGGTCCAATCAGGAGGAGCAGCGTCCCGACCAGCAGGCAAAGCGCGGCCCACGGTCTGATGAGAGATCGGCGATTGGAGGTGGATAGGTTGGGAATCATGCGGGCGGCTCCTGAACGCTTCAAGTATAGCGACTGTGCCGGCGCCGCTCTCGCGAAGATTGCGGCACCCCGGAAGTGCGCCCGGCGTTCGTGATCGCGAGCCCACTGGCCGAGTCAGTAGGGGAGGCTCTTGTGGCCTCCCGAGCCTCCGGGTGAAAGCTGTTGGAAGGGCCATGGATCGGACGCCGGGAGGGGACGGCACAGGGCCGTCCCCTCCTGATCGTCGGTTAGCCTTGCGCTTCGTCAGAGGCTTCCGGTTTACAGCACCACGTACCGGTCGTGGCGGAGAGTGCGGAGGATCGCGACGGCAACGCGCAGGAAATACCGGTCGACGCCGACCGGCAGCAGCATCTCCTGGCTGATGGGCAATGGCGCGATCGTGTGATCCTTGGCGTGCAGGATCGTTCCCGGGACCACGGCCACTTCACCGGAGAACAGCTTGAGGGCGTCCCTGAGGGAGATCTGGATCAGCCCCTCCAGTTCGGCCGGGTTGGGATGGTAGTCGGCCAGCGGCCGGTCATCCCGGTAGAGGAAGATCTCCTGCAACTCGCGGTCAATGATGCCCGGCACGCTCTCGTCCACGCAGACGCGAGTGCCGACCCAGCGCAGCGTCGCAGGATCGGCGACGATCCCGATCTCCTCCTCCACTTCCCGGTAGGCGT
>DASYVY010000196.1:0-2852 GCA_035936535.1 Thermomicrobiales bacterium
CCTGTCGTGATGCACTGATCGTATCAGCCGGAGCGCGCGCTTCTCGTTCGAAGGCGATGCCGGTGAGACATGATACGCCGGAGAGCGATCGCGGGTTGATCACCGTCGTGGCTGGGATTGTTCCAGCAGGTGCGCCGTGCAATCGGACAGCCTGCGCAGCAGACGGTCAGGGATCGGCACCGGCGACTCGAGCATCCGATAATTGGCAATGAGTCTGCCGGCGAGGAGCACGACTGTCCTGTCCATGGCGTTCGGGTTCGAGAAGTCCATCTCGCCGATCAAGGCACTCCTTCGGGATGGATCCAGTCGGAGGTCGGCGTCCCGGTATTCATGGGTCGTCAGCCCCGCCAGCATCCAGCCCGTCTCCGCAATGCCGGAATATCCGGTGGCGATGACCGCATCCACCAAGGCAGACGCGAATCGCCAGCATGACAGCAGCTGGCCCCGCCGACGGGCCTTGGCGTAACGAGTGGTGCCAAGAAGATGTGAAATCGTGTAGTGCTCGATGCTTCCAATATTCGGGCGGTAGGCACTCGATGCCTGCCCGGTGCGATCCGCAGGCCCCGAGAACGTGCCCGATCTCTTTGGATCATGACCTGGTTGCTCTTCGGAAGTTGACCCGATATTCAGGTCAAGCCTCCGCAGAGGGCTGAGGTGCATGAACACGAACGTTGCTGCCCAGTTTCCCGGAGCTTCCTCAATGGGCCACTCGAGCTCGATCGTGTCGGTCCGGGACAGAGCGTGGTACAGCTGCGGGCGTGTCAGCTCGATGTCGATCGTGGTCGCACGGATGTCAAGATCCGAGAATTCGTCGCAGCTACCGTCGGCACAGGAGCCGAAGACAGTTACATCCGAAATGCCTGGTACGCTCTCCAGGGCCGAGATCATGCCATCCTTGAAACCAAGGATGCCCTCGACGTGCATGAGGTTGCGCGCATTCATGGTCCCGTCCGATCCGACAACGCCTGAGTGAAGCAACTCATGGCACCATACAGCACCGTCGCGTCAGGACGTTCAGGAGAGTGATGTGATCGCGATTGCCCATCGGGGGCGTCCGGCCATGCGCCGGAAAACACGCGGGCCGCGTTCGACCACAGGCTGGGGGAGTTGCGGGAACTCGATACAGGGAGCTGGTTTGCCCCATCGTTCGCGGGCGAACGGATCGTCACGCTGATCGAGTTCGCGGAACTGTACGTCCCGCACATACCGGTGTGCCTCGAGATCAAGGACCCGCTCGCGGTAGAACCACTGATGGAGACGATCCGGTCATGGGACGTCATAGCCTCCATGCACGTCACGTCCTTCTCGTGGACAGCGTTGTTGCACGCTACACGTGTCCATCCGCACCCTGCCTTAGGCTCCCTGAGCACAACCTTTGACCGTGACGTGATCCAGCGCTGCGTGGGGCGCGGCCTGGACCAGATCTGCCCACCGGTGAACCTGCTGGAGCGGAGACGTGTCGACGAGGCGCACAACAGCGGTCTTGTCGTCCGGGCCTGGGGCGTCCGCGAGCGCCGGGATGTCGACCTCCTGTTCGCAACGGGCGCGGATGGCGCGACGATCAACTGGCCGGAGTGGATCCTCGATCGCCGGTGAGCACGGGCGCATGGCCGGCCCGCGTCGTGATTGGTCTATGGGTATGATGGATTCACGACTGCCGCCGGGTTGCTTTCAGCGGCCCACGGGTGTCGCCAGCGGAAATGCAGTTCTGCATGAAAGGGACCGATCGTGACCGAAGCTGCGACGCCGGGATCACGCACCTATGCCCCCGAGCAGGATGCTCCGGCTGATGGGCTCTACCACTATTACCGCGAGTTCCGGGAGCGCGCGCCGATCGCGATGACGGCGACAACGTTTCCCCTTGGCCTGCCGGGTGTCGCCGTACTGCGGTTCCATGATGTCCAGGTTGCCTTGCGTGACAACCGGCTTCGCCGGGAAATCCGACCCCTGATGCCTCCGGACTGGCAGCCGGAGACGAATGCGGCACCGGGCAGGACGATCGCCAGCGTCTTTTCGGGGTTCATGCTGTTTCGTGACCCTCCCGACCATACTCGCCTGCGATCGACCGCCAACCTTGCCTTCACCCCCCGGCGTGTGGAAGCCATGCGGCCGACGATCGCCGCGCTGGCCGATTCGCTGCTTGATGATCTGGTCAGTACAGAAGAGCCAAGGGACCTGATCCGGGCGTTCGCCTATCCGCTTCCGATCATGGTCATCTCCGAGATGCTCGGGATTCCACGGGAGGATTTCCCGCGTTTCCGTGACTGGTCGATGGTGATCGCCGCCGCGATCGATATCCCGCCCGCCGGAATCGAGAACTTCGCGGTCCATGCCGACCGGAGCGCCAGTGAGCTCGTGGCGTACCTGACCCGGATCGTGGAGGAGCGCCGGGCCCGGCCGCGCGCGGATCTGATCTCCTCCCTGATTCATGCGGAAACGACCGAGGGCAGGATCACGACCGAGGAACTGATCTCCACCTGCATCCTGCTGCTCGTAGCCGGACACGAAACGACGGTCAACCTGATCACGAACGGGATGCTGGCGCTCCTCTCCCACCCGGACCAGTGGCGACGGCTGGCCGCACGGACGGATCTGGCGCGGAACGCCACCGAAGAGCTGCTGCGATTCGACAGTCCGGTGCAGATGACCGATCGTGTCGCGCACGACGACATCGCCCTCGGCGGAACGGTCATCCCGCGTGGCACGAATGTGCAGCTTGTGCTCGGTTCGGCAAACCGGGATCCACGCCAGTTCGCCGATCCCGACCGGCTGGATATCCAGCGGGATGTCGGTCGAATCATGTCGTTCGGCCAGGGTATCCACTTCTGCCTGGGGGCGGCGCTGGCGAGACT
>DASYVY010000197.1:0-3040 GCA_035936535.1 Thermomicrobiales bacterium
GTGCTGCTTGCACGGGGAGGGCCGGATCCCCGGCTAGCCGCGATTCCCCGCTCGCCGCCACAGGGCAGCGCCCCAGGCTCCGATGAATACCGCCTCGGCCAGTGCGTCCAGCAGGTACACCCGGGAGATGCGACCCCGCAAGCTGTAGTAGATGTCGATCGCGGCCAGCCCGGCACTGGACCCGACCGCCAGCCCGGCGACCTCTGGCGTGATCCGTCGGCGCATGCCGGCCGCCGCAATCACGCCACCGATCACGCTGACGAGCACGCCGACGGTCTTCACCAGCCAGAGGTCCGTCTTCGGTCCGGAAACCTTCTGGAAGGAGCGGATCTCGATGCAGGGCCATAATCCGGTTACCACGAAATAGAACGCCTGCACGCGCCACAGCCACGGGAACCACTTGCCCACGCGCTCGGCGATCACGTCGTTGTTCGCCTTGTTCACCGTCAGTCCCCCGTCGCTTCGCGCTCGTTTGGCGCATCTCCGCTCCCGGACACCACCTTGAGCAGACCCTGCTCGGTCACCACCGCAACCGACAGGGTGCGGTACCCGGCTTCCTCGAACATCACAACCAGGGTGTCGTCCTGAACGTGCATCACGGTGCCCTTGCCCCAGGACGTGTGCATCACCTCGGTGTTCGGAGAGAATGCCCCACTCTCCACGGCCCTTCCGTCGGCGTCGCCGGACCCGCTGGCCTGACCGGCCTGGCAGACATCGCAGTTGCCGCAAGGCTCCGTCCGGAATTCGCCGAAGTAGTTCAGCAGGAAGTTCCTGCGACAATCGCCTAGCTCGGCGTACTGACGCATCATCTCCAGCCTGGACCGCGCGAAGCGCCGGTGCCGGTTCTGCTCATCGACGGCGGCGCGGGCCGCTTCACCCGGATCGATGGTGGCGTCGCTTGCCTTGACCCGTCCATCGGGCTCGACATCCACGGCGTCCACGTCCTCGAGCCGGGTGAGAATCCTGGTCAGCCGGGTGTCCGAGAGGTTCGTGTTCTCCCGCAGCAACCTGGGGTTGACCGGGTTCCGGGCACGGGTCAGTGCCTTCAGCACAGGCTCCACCTCGTCCGTCTCGAGGTGGCCGGCACTGCTCTGGAAGCGGCGGAGGTTGAGGTCCTCCGGGGCATAGAAGAGGATCGCCTCGGCGGGTTCGCCATCCCGTCCCGCACGCCCGATCTCCTGATAGTACGAATCGAGCGAATCGCTGATGTCGAGGTGGTAAACGAACCGGACGTTCGGCTTGTCGATGCCCATCCCGAACGCGATCGTCGCGACCACGACCTCGATCTCATCGGTCATGAACCCGGTCTGGATGGTCTCCCGTTCGGATGCCTTGAGGCCAGCATGATAGGCCGCCGCCGAAATTCCTCGCTCGCTCAGCGCCTCGGCCAGTTCCTCGGTCGCCTTCCGTGTCGCGGCATAGATGATCCCCGGCCGTGTACCCGGGGCGCCTTCCGACGCACTGCCCGATTCGACGCGATCGAGCAGCGCATCGAGCAGCGCCCCGGTTTTGTCGTCGTCGGCGCTGAACACCGAGACGGCCAGATGGATGTTCGGGCGGTCGAATCCAAGGGCAATCACCACCGGATCGCGCATGTCGAGCCGTTCGATGATCTCGGCACGCACGGGCACGGTGGCGGTCGCGGTCAGGGCAATCACCGTCGGATGGCCCAGGCGATCGATCACCTTGCCGAGCGTCAGGTAATCGGGGCGGAAATCGTGCCCCCACTCGCTGATGCAGTGGGCCTCGTCGACCACGAACAGCGAGGGGTTGGCGGCGGTCAGTTCCGCCATTGTTTCCGGGTTCGAGAATTGCTCCGGAGCGACGAACAGGAAGGCGATCTGCTTACGTCGCAGGGCATCGAAGATCTCCTGCCGGCGCGATTCGCTGGCCGTGGAATTCAGCTCGACGGCGCGTCGGGCATCAAGGTCGCCGATCGATTCCACCTGATCGCGCTGCAGCGCGATCAGCGGCGACACCACGATCGTCGTGTGCTCGTTGATCAGGCCAACGATCTGGTAGATGGCGGACTTGCCCGACCCGGTGGGCATGATCGCCAACGTGTCCCGCCCGGCCAGCGCCGCCCCGATCGCCTGCTCCTGCCCTGGACGTAGTGTCTCGAAGCCAAACCGCTCCCGTGCGACCGCGCGGATCGCATCCTCATGCGTCGAAACGGTACTCATCAGCTGTGTCCCCGCGGCTTTGCTTGGCTGTCCTGCGGCACCGTTGGGCCGGATCAGGTTCGAACTGGATTGCCGGGATGCACGCGAGTGCGTCCCGGCAATTCCTCAAGGCGGCTGCAGCCGGTACGGGTCGGCTCGCGCGGCGGGGGTTCAGCGTCTTTCAAGAGACAGGCGCTTCGGCGCTCGGCAGGGGCCGGGCCGTGTGCTAGGCCAGCGGGCTGCCGCCAGTGACACCGATGATCTCGCCCGCAATAAAGCTGGAATCCTGTGAGGCAAGGAATACATAGGCTGGCGCCAGTTCCGCCGGCTGCGCGGGGCGACCCATCGGACTCTGGGCACCGAATTCGGTGTGCGTCTCGGCCGGCATCGTCGAGGTGATCAGCGGTGTCCAGACCGGACCCGGCGCCACCGCGTTGACGCGCACGCCCTGCTTGAGCCCGACTTCCGACAGTGCCTTGGTGAAGGTGGTGATTGCCCCCTTCGTGCTGGCGTAGTGAAGCAGCATGGCGCTTGGCTGGTAGGACTGGATCGAGGTCGTGTTGATGATCGTCCCGCCCTCCGGCAGGTGACGCAAGGCTGCCTTGCTCAGGTAGAACATTGCGTAGATGTTGGTCTTGAAGGCGCGATCCCAGTCCTCCGAGGTGAGGTCCTGGATGTCATCGACCGTGTTCTGAAACGCGGCGTTGTTGACCAGGATATCGAGCTTCCCGAATTCCTGAACCGCCCGCGCGACAAGCGAGATGCAATGCCGCTCTTCCTGGATGTCTCCCGGGACGGCGATCGCTTTCCGGCCCGCCTCGGTCACCACCCGTACAGTCTCCTGCGCGTCCTGTTCTTCATTCAGGTAGGAGATCAGC
>DASYVY010000198.1:0-4915 GCA_035936535.1 Thermomicrobiales bacterium
CTACGGAACCATCGAAGGAGCGGTGGGAGAGCGTCTCGACTATGAGCTCGGTGTCATCAACTCCATGGGATTCACCAGTTACTTCCTGATTACATGGGATTTTGTGAACTTCGCCAAAAGCAATGGCATTCTGGTCGGTCCAGGTCGGGGTTCCGCCGCGGGCAGCATCGTTACCTATTGTCTTAACGTGACCGGTCTTGATCCGCTTAAGTACGAGTTGATCTTCGAGCGCTTTTTGAATCCGTCCCGGATCTCGATGCCGGATATCGACATCGATTTCGCCGATGATCGTCGGGGGGAGGTGATCGATTACGTTGTAAGGAAATACGGCGACGATCGTGTTGCCCAGATCGTCACATTCGGAACGCTCAAAGCCAAGGCGGCGGTACGGGATGTCGGCCGCGCCATGGGTATCGGCTTTGCCGAGATCGATAAAGTGGCCAAGTTGATCCCTGTCGACCCGAAGATGACCATCGATCTGGCGCTGAAGCAGGTGCCGGAACTGGGCACATTGCTCGATTCCAGTGACGAGCTTCGCAATCTGGTCGATACCGCCCGGAAGGTGGAAGGGTTGGCGCGACATTCCTCCACGCATGCGGCCGGCGTGGTGATCTCGCGCGACCCGTTGGTGGAGCATGTGCCCCTGCAGCGTGCCGGCGGCAAGAGCGAAGGAGATATCACGACCCAGTTTCCGATGGCGCAGTTGGAGGGCATCGGCCTGCTGAAGATGGATTTCCTTGGCTTGAAGACGCTGTCGGTGCTTCAGCGGGCAGTCGACTTGGTGCGGCGGACCGGTCACGACATATCCCTTGAAACCATCCCGCTCGAAGACCCGAAAGCGCTGGAGCTGTTGCGGAAAGGGGAAACCGTCGGGGTCTTCCAGTTGGAGGGAAGCATGACGACCCGGATGACCACCGACGTGGCGCCGTCCGGGTTTGACGACATTGTGGCGTTGATGGCCCTGATCCGGCCCGGTCCAATGCAGATGGCTCCGGATTACATTGCCCGCCGTCATGGACGCGTCCCCGTGGAATATGCCCATCCTTCCCTGGAGGCCATCCTCAAGGAGACTTACGGGGTCGCGCTCTACCAGGAACAGGTGATGCAGATTGCCAACACCCTGGCGGGATTCTCGATGGCGGAATCCGATGGACTGCGCAAGGCCATGGGCAAGAAATTGCCCGCGGAAATGGTGAAGTACCGGAGCCGGTTCATCGACGGTTGTATTGAGAACGGGATCGACAAGAAGCTGGCGGTCGATGTCTACGAGATGATCGAGCGTTTCGCTGGCTATGGGTTTCCAAAGGCGCACAGCGCCGCTTACGCTGTCATCGGCGCCCAGACCGCCTATCTCAAAGCCAACTTTCCCGTCGAATTCATGGCCGCGCTGATGTCGACCGAAATCGGCAACACCGAGAAGACGGTCTTCAATGTGGCTGAATGTCGCCGGTCGGGAATCCCGGTCCTGCCGCCAGACGTCAACAAGAGCGGAACCGAGTTTTCGGTCGAGGTCGTCGATGGAGAGAGCAAGGCGATCCGATTCGGACTGGGTGCTGTAAAGAACGTGGGTCTGGGGGCGGTCGAAAGCATGGTCGCCTCCCGGCTCTCGACGGCAGGTGGCGCGTTCCCCAGCCTTGAGGCGTTCTGCGACGCCGTTGAATGGTCAGCCGTCTCGAAGCGGGTGGCGGAGAGCCTTGCCAAGGGGGGTGCCCTGGACTGCTTCGGTGAGCGGGCCGCTGTCCTGGCTTCGTTGGAGCGCCTGATCGGGGCCGCCCAGCAGCGACAGAAGGCCGCCGCGAAAGGGCAGATGGGTCTGTTCGGGTCCGCTCCGGAGATGGATCGATCTCCAACTGCCTCAACGCTTGCGGATGTTGAACCGGCCGATCAGAAAACGCTGCTTGCTTGGGAAAAGGAACTTCTCGGCTTGTATCTCAGCTCCCATCCACTCATGGAAATCCTGGGAAGCGGTCCACCTGCCGGTCATGTGCAGATAGCTGACCTGCCGAATCGCTCGGTGGGGGAGCGAATCCGCACGGTAGCGATGGTGACGAACATCCGGCGCGTGAGCACGAAGACCAATCGATCCATGGCCGTCCTTGAGATCGAGGACCTAACGGGGTCGGTTGAAGTGGTGCTGTTTCCCGACGCGTACGATCAGCACAGCGCGCTTCTGGAATCCGACGCGATCCTCTCGATCACGGCGAAGCTGGATGAGCGCGGGGAATCCCGGCAGTTGATCGCGGATGTGCTCAGCCCGGAGTTGCCCGTTCAGCGACAGATTCAGGGACCGCGACGGCGGCTTGCTGTCTACCTGCCAGCAAGCGAAGACATCTGGGAAGACATCGAGCGGATGCAGGCGATCGACCGGGCGCTGCGACACGCTGAGGGGCAGGAGGAGGTGGTGTTCTATGTGCCTGACGGATCAGCGATGTTGCGCCTGCGCAGCCGGACGCGGCGTGTGGATCTGGACGATCACCTGATCTCGGAGCTACGCAGGATCGTAGGGGTGGATCGGGTCACGACCGAGGAGGCGCTCCAGACAATCCAGGCTCCAGGCGAGGCGGCGGGCGAACTCCGCGCTGTCGCTTAGCGCCTTCGCCGCCTGCACGACATATCCCTTAGAGCCGCCAAACGTGCCTCATCTCCGACCATAGGCAGGAGCAGCGTAGGCGTGAGACAGCTTTCGGAGTGCTTCCGGGGCTTGCCTAGTCGGCGTTCGCGGGGAAAGTCGGGTTGCTCCTGACGTATCGGGATAACGCCCGCGTCGCCATGTTGGGATCGTCCCGACAAAGCACGAGCAGCACATCCTCGCTTCGGACGGTCTTCAACGCCCGGTTAAGCGCTCGTCGTTCGGTCGGGAGGTGGATCACAACGGGGGGGTAGGGGTTGGAAGCGATCCCCCGCCGGAACTGGTCGATTGCTGCAGGGTCCATATTGGAATGGACAATAATCGCCCCGTGATGTCTTCCGAGCAGCCTGCCGATCTCCTGCACTTCGGCAAGGGCAAAGGAGGCGAGATCACCGACCACCGTAATCTGTCTCCGCCGGTTGCCTGGATTGACGGCCCGAAGAAGGGGGCGAAGCGTTGATGACGGACCTGCCTGATCGACGACCGCGCGAAATGCTCCCTTTTCGAACACATTGAAGGAGCCCGGGAGCTTCTCCGGGTCGGTGCGGAAGTGCTGGAGTGCATCGACGATCGTCGGAATGTCGACTCCGACGGCGCAGGCGGTGGTTGCCGCGGTCAGGAGATTGGAGATTTGATGTGGAGCAGCACCACCAAGCGTGACGGGAAAATCCGTCACGTCACCCAGTGAAAGCTGTGCGAGTTCCTCTCCCAGGAACAATGCGGCGTGATCCTGCCAGCCTCCACCACCCCCTGCCCGGAGGTGCTCCCGAATCACCGGGGACGCTTCGGACAGTGACGTAACTGCCGCGCCGCTGCCCGCTTCGGAGGACACATCGGCGAGCGCCGGATCATCCCCGTTGATGATGACTAGACCGTCAGGATGGACGGCTCGGATCATCCGCAGTCCAGCGCGCCGGTCCTGCTCTACCAGCTCGCTCTCGACCCGAGGATCATGCGGCCCAAGCAGGTTTGTCACCGCCGCAACAGGATAAGTTGCTTCGGGCAAGCCAACCGCGTTGATGGTGGACCAATGTAGTTCCTGAATCGCGATATCGATCGTCGATTCGGCAAGTCGCGAGAGTGCCAGGGACCAGGCTCCGAGCTCGCCCCTTTGACGCCTGCTCCTGATCTCCACGCCCTGGTTCGTCCAAGTAGCCGTCCGGAGATGCGCCGTCTGGAAGATGGCATCCAGCATCCGCACCACCGTGCTTTTGCCCCGGCTGCCCGTCACGGCAATCACCGGCAGAATCCCACGGAAAATAGCATCCCGCTGCCACGACCGGAAGTTCGGCGCCATTCGAAGCACCAGAGGTTGTTCCAACGTAGTTGATGAGCTAATCACGATCGGTGACCTTGCCGTTCAGGAGATCCGGCCGGAAGATCGGTCACATTTAGCATACCAAGAAGCCGAGGCACGGCCTTGCTCATCGCCCTGCCTCTGTGACTGATGCGGTTCTTCTGATCCGGCGGCACTTCCGCCAGCGTCCGACCGTCGGGCAACTCGAACATCCGGTCATACCCAAAGCCGAACCGGCCACGTTCCTCGTGAGTGATTTGGCCCTCAAGGGTTCCGAACTCCGTCCATACGCTTCCATCGGGCACGGCTACCGAGACGGCGCATACGAATCGTGCTTTTGAAGAGGTTGGTTGGATTGCCTGGAGAGCATCATGCAGCCTGGCCCGGTTCTCCTCGTCTGATGCGTTCACCCCGGCGAACCGGGCGCTCCGAACTCCCGGCCGTCCCTCCAGCGCGTCGACCTCCAGGCCCGAATCATCAGCCAGCGCAATCAGCCCGGATTGCGCGGCGGCCGATACCGCCTTGAGTTCCGCATTGGCCCGGAACGTCTCGCCGGTTTCCACCGGCATCCGAACGTCGACATCCTTGAGCGAGACAACCCTGATGTCGCCGCCAAGCAGGACCCGTAGCTCGCCAATTTTGCCAGGATTCGACGTAGCGAGCAGGAGTGTGCGGCACATGGTTCGTGGCCTCCCGGCAGTTCCACAGTGCACGATCGCGTCAGCCGCGTATCAGGCCGAACACCCGTTCGGCATTGTCGGTCGTTACCCTCGCGACTTCCGGGACCGACGTGTTTAGCAGGCCCGCCAGAAACCCGGCGATGATCGGGATGTTGCCAGGTACGTTCCGCGCCCCCTTCACGCCCCTGGGCGTTAGATAGGGAGCATCCGTTTCAAGAACTATTTGCCCCAAAGGGATCGTCTTGATGACTTCTCGCAAATCCGCTGCCGGGCCCTTCGTGGCGAGTCCGCCGAACCCGATGGTGAAGC
>DASYVY010000199.1:0-3778 GCA_035936535.1 Thermomicrobiales bacterium
TCAGGCGCGTCGGCCTCTTCCGTGGTAGCTGGAACAGGATCCGCCGTCGATTCGGTGGAAACGGTTTCGCCGGCTGGCGGGGCATTGTCCTCAAGAGCGGCCACGTCACCAGCTGGCACTGCATCGGCAGGCGCCGGTGCATCTACGGGAACCGAAGCAGCCTCTGGCCCTGCCGGAGCGGCTTCAATCGGTTCCGCCGGGGCGTCGGCGGGTGTCTCGGCAGCCGGTTCCACGGCAGTCGCAGCCGGAACATCCTCGTTTGCCGCGGCCGACACGACCGCATCATCGGCCACTGCCGCTTCGCCGGTTCGGCCGGTGTTCTTCTCACCGACCTTGGGATCGTCGTGGACGACAAGATACCGCATGACCCGAGTGTCCAGCTTGAGCTCACGCTCGACATCGGCCATGGCAGCGGGGTGCAGATCGAAGTGATAGACGGCGTAGAACCCGTCCCGGAAATCCTCGCTGTTGAAGCGAATGGAGTAGGCGAGGCGCCGCCGTCCCCATGGGGAGTCGGTTAGCACTTCCTTGATCGTGCCGCCGACGCTCGTGATGTAACCGCTGGTGCGATCGAGCTGGACGGTCAGGTCCTCGTCAGCGAGCTCGGGCACAAAAATCGTCATGAGTTCGTAAGCGCGTGGCTCACGTGCAGTCGCGACCAATGGTCAGATCCCTCTCTCCGGGTTTCCCCCAGAGGTCGACGGCATTCGGTGCCGGCTCCCTGGAGGAGAAAGGACGAAAACGTTGCGTTTCCGACATCCCAAATACATGAAGATAGCCCGAGAAATCGGGCAGCGCAGAAGTATAGCACCTGTGCCAGGGATGCCGGTCGACGTCAGCCGAACGCCACCAGGTCCAGGCCGATGACCTCGCTGAGTTCTCGCAACGTCTCCTGCGCCGGACGAATGTCGTCCTCCTCAGGGGCTTCGAGGATCATCCGGGCTATCTCCCGGAGCATTTCGATTGCAAGCGGGGTATCCAGGTCGTCCTGAAGGGCATCGTGGAACCGTTGCCCCTGGCGCGACACATCCAGAACGTCCTCGACTCCGTACGCCGGAAACTCGGCCGCCTCGCGGAGATCGTCCGCGACCGATGACCAGTGCTCAATCTGCTCATCGTCGTACTCCCACTCGCTCCGGTAGTGGTTCGAGAGCAGGTACAGCCGAAGCGCATCAGCGCTTGAGTGCCGCAGCACGTCGCTGACGAGAACGAGATTGCCGAGCGACTTGCTCATCTTCTCGCCCTGATACCTGACCATCGCGACGTGCATCCAGAACCGTGCAAATGGTTTGGTGCCGGTCGCGATCTCGGACTGGGCAATCTCGCATTCATGATGTGGAAAGACGAGATCGTAGCCCCCGCCATGGATGTCCAGGGTATTGCCAAGATAGGTGGTGGACATCGCGCTGCATTCGATATGCCAACCCGGCCGGCCCCGGCTCCAGGGCGAATCCCATGTCGGCTCTCCTGGCGCCCCCGCTTGCCAGAGCACAAAGTCCAGTGGATCCCGCTTGAGGGGATCGTCGGGCTTGTTGCCCCGCTCGTTCGCGATCGCGAGCATGTCCTGCCGGGGGATCTGGCTGAGCTTGCCGAACTCCGGGTCCTTGCCGACCTCGAAATACACGTTGCCGTCGACCTCGTAGGCAACACCCTTTTCGATGAGGCTGGATACCAGGGCGATGATCTCATCGATGTGCGCGGTGGCGGCAACGTAGTGATCGGGATCCAGCGCGTTGAGGTCGCGCATGTCGTTCCGGTACTTGTCGGTTTCCCGCTGGCCAAGCTCGTCCCAGGGAATCCCAAGCTCGTTGGCCTTGCGCAGAATGTCATCATCGATGTCGGTCACGTTCTGGACGTACGTCACCGAATGTCCCTGGTCCCTCAGGTACCGGACGAGGACGTCGAATGTAACGAACAGGAATGCGTGACCGGCATGGGTCGTGTCGTACGGGGTGATCCCGCAAACATAGATCCCAACGTGCCCGTCGACGACGTCAAGTGGCTCGACGGATTGCGACTGCGTATTGAAAATCCGCATGCGTGGATATCTCCGAGGGGAAGACTGGCGGAGCAACGACGAGAGGGCTTGTTGCGTACATGGGATCGCGAACAACGACTGTCGCACCAGCATACGCCGGGGGCTGGTTGTGCGGCGTCAAGCACGTTTGCATTCCAGACGTCAGTATATCGCAGCCTCCCCAGTATCCCGAGACGGGGTGGCTGCGACTTGGCCAGATGCAGGGCCATGCTACTATCTGGGCGACGCCCCAGGTTCGAACGTGTCTGTCCGGATCGCGACACTCTGATTCCTGGCGAGGTCTTCATGCTCGAGGTGAACGTGCTTCTCTATCAGAAACGCCGCTGGTGTCCCTATTTCCCCGCCCGCTTGGTCGTTAGCGTCGTCATCCTCGTGATTTCCGCCAATGGCATTGCGACTGCCGCTGCGCAGGACGCGGCGACACCATCGACCCTTCCTGGCGAGACCGACACCAGTCGGCCCTGCTTTGATGGCCGGTTGCGCATCCGGGATCTTGAAGGTGCCGATGCGACGCTGCAGGCGGGGTTGGAACGGATCGCCCGGCTCGGCGAGGACTGGGAGGAGGATGCCCGGCTCTTCGCGATCCGGCTTGGGTGTCCCCTGCTGGAAATCGGCTACCAATGGGAAGCGACATTCTTTTCGGAGTCGGCCCAGGCCTTCTACAGCACGGACACCGCCGAGGTGCTGGCAGCTGAAGCGGACCCCAGGACCATCCCCACCCTGGAGACGGCAGATTTGTCCATCCTCTCCATCTATCGATCGCTCCTTCGCGCCGGGTACACGGAAGACTCCCAGCTGGGTGCGCTCGGGGGCGTGACGATCCGTCAGAGCACGGATGCGCAGCCGTTCGGGCCACCCTCCGCCCCGACCGGGGACATCTACTACCATGTTTCCGTGCTGGAACGTGGAGAAGTGATCGACGTCTGGATCGCCGCCAGCGACGGAACGATCTATCGCTACGAATCCGAATCCTAGCCAACGGGGCCGTGTATGGCACGACGCCATGCAGCCGCCAAGCAGGAGGATGCGTTCCTTGGCCGATGTAACCCCGGTGGATCAGGTGGTCGAGCATCTCGTGAACCTGCTGGAGAAACGTCGAGCGGGTCTTTTCACCGACTTCGATGGGACCTTGAGTCCCTTGGCGCCGACCCCGGATGCCGCCACGATCGAGCCGTCGGCCGCGATTGCCCTCGGTGAGTTGACCGCCCACATCGATGTTGTGGGCATCGTGACTGGCCGGGCGGCGGAGGACGCGCGGGTGCGTGCCGGCATTCCCGACCTGCTGTACGTTGGCAACCACGGACTGGAATGGATGCACCAGGGTCAGCACACTATCCATCCCGCCGGGATTGCAACGGAAAGGGTCCTGGGACCGGCGCTGTCGGCGATTCGTCAACGCCTGGAGCAGGTCGCATCACCCGAAGGCGTGATCTTCGAGGACAAGCGGCTCTCTGGATCCATCCATTACCGCTTGAGCGAAGATCCCCTCGCGGTTGGCAGCCAGCTGGCGTCGATCACCGATGAGGTAGCGCAGGAATACGGGCTGCGAGTGTCCGCCGGCAAGATGGTGTTCGAACTCCGGCCGCTTGCTGAGGTCAACAAGGGAACCGCACTGGAGATGCTGATTACCCAGCACCATCTCGACGTGGCGGTTTTCTTCGGCGATGACATGACGGATGTCGATGGGTTTCTGGCATTAGGTCGAATCGCCCGGCAATCTGACACCAGGGTGTGCAGCAT
>DASYVY010000200.1:0-3473 GCA_035936535.1 Thermomicrobiales bacterium
TGCCGAGAGCGTCGACCTCGTGGATTACATCGAGTGCCGCGAGCTGGTTCCGGGCGAGGCCGTGATGATCATCCTCGCGACCTCGACGCCGGAGCAGTACAACGATCACATCGAAGATGTCCTGACGATCACCAACCAGATTGAGCTGGCCGGTGGGGACGATCCGACCGGCGCCACACCGGCCGCGACATCCGATTCTGAAGACCTTTCGCCCGCGGATGCGACGCCCGAGGCGACCCCTGATGCCACAGGGGGCGAGCGGACCGGGCTCGCCGGCACCAGTTTCATCAGCCCCACGTTCGGATTCAGCCTGGAAATCCCCGTCGACTGGTCCGTCGAGGACGAGGCGATCGCTGAAGGCGACGAGCGCCTGGTGATGACCAACGGGATCAGCACGGTCACGCTGTATGCAACGGACGCCTATGCGGGCGACCTCGAAGGCTGTGTGGACTATGCTCGTGACCTGATCGAGGACGAACCGGCGTTTGCCAACCTCCAGCTTGACGAGCGGGCCGATGGATCGCCCTTCGAGGGGAGCGATACCCGTGGCGCGTATGCGAACTTCACCTACACCGGGGCGGATAACCTGCGGTTCGCGCACTTTGTGCAATGCCAGTACATCGTCGAGGGCGAGTCGGTGCTGATCCTCTCCCAGGATGTGCCCTACGACCAGTACTCGGCGGAACGCCAGGCGCGGCGGCAGATCGAAAACGCGATCACCCTCGGGGAGTAGTCGTATCTGACCGCACGTTTCCGCAGGGACCTATCGCGAGTCGCCTCCCGGGCGGAGATACCCGGGGATGCCAGTGTTCGCGGCATCTCCCGGGTACCGCCCAGGACACGATTCGGGTTGGCCCGCTGGCCGCTCCATCAAGCGGCGCGGCTGTAGGTCAGCGCGACGACGTCGGGGAGCACCGGTTCCGACCCGGCAAGGGTGAACGTGGCCTTGCGGTACGACGTCGGGAAGAGGCCCTTGCCGCCGCCGACGAGCACCGGGAAGACCATGAGCCGCAGCTCGTCGACGAGATCGGCCTCGAGCAACTCGCGCGCCAGCGTGGCGCTGCCATGGACGAGGATCGGCCCGTCGTCGTCGCGTTTCAGCTCGGTGACGGCCGGAACAGGATCCGCCGCGAGCACCGTCGCGTTCGCCCATGTCAACGGCGATCCAATGGTCGACGACACGACGAGCTTCGGCATCGCGTTTAACCTGTTTGCGAGCTCGCCGGTGCGAGAAGGCCATGCCTCCGCGAAGCCCTCGTAAGTGATGCGTCCCAGCAACATTGCCTCGGCCTCCTGCAGTTCGCGCAGCTTGTAGGCCTCGATCTCCGGCCCGTGATAGGCGAACACCCAGCCGGTATGCGGATGCCCGGGCTCGCCGCCCGGTGCCTCGACGACCCCGTCGAGGGAGATAAACTCGGAAACGATCAATCGTCGCATGGGTGTTCCTCCGGGAATGACGATTTCCACGCTCATGCGAGGACGAGCGGTTCGCCTGTCTCCAGCAGCGTCTTGAGGCTGGCGACGATCGACGGCCATCCACCGGAGAGACCGGCGAGGACGAAGCTGCCGGGATCGAAGTCGTCGTGTGTCACGGTGAGCCTGACGGCGCCATCGACGGGCTCGATGTCGAACGTGACCTTCGAGCGGCGTTCGGCCGAGGCCCTGGCCAGGAACTCCTGGTCGTTGCCGTAGGCGGCGACGAACTCCGGCGTAATGGCGTGCCAGGTGTAGCTGAGCCGCCGCGGCGGATCGGCGACGAGCACCACCTGTTCGTCATCCTCAATCGTGACGTTCTCGAGTTCCCACGTGACGGGCGATCCGACCTGCCAGTCCGAGACGAGGGAGACGCCCCAGTAGCGTTTCGTGAACGCTCCGTCGGTGAGTGCGGTCCACAGCCGCTGCGGGGTGTTCCTGATATACGTGATGTAGACGAAGCTGGTGGCGCTGCTGGTGTCCATCGGCTGTTGCTCCAGGGCCTGCGCGAGATCGGCGAGGGCGCCGGTCCGCGCTCGGTCGTACTGCGTCATCCATCGCTCGGCGATGGCGTTGATCGGCACGGGATTGAGGAAATGGAGCTTTTCGCGGCCCTGCCGCCGGGTGCTAACCAGGTTGGCGGCCTCCAGCACGGCGAGGTGCTTGCTGACGGACTAGCGGGTCATCGCGAGCCCCGCGCACAACTCACGCAGTGTCTGCCCACTGCGCTCGTTGAGGCGGTCGAGCAACCGCCGTCGGCTTGGGTCGGCCAGTGCCTTGAAAACGTCGTCCACGCATCCTCGTTCCCGTTGACATGCAACCAATCGGTTGCATGTCAATAATGGCAGCCAAACGGTTGCATGTCAACGAGTTGGTACGTTCTATCGCCTGGCGAGGAGCACCGTTCTGCTTGAGGAGCACCGCTCCGGGCGCGTCCGGCGTTCCGTGAAGCGGTGAAAGGGAGCAAGGAGCCTGAACCGGCCACAACGAACCGGGGAGTCTTGTGCCTCGTGCCTCTGGGGAGCACGAGCAGGAGCGTCACGGGGTGATCGGACCATGGACGCCAACCATCCGCGTCCCACAGTGGCCGCGCCAGGCAGCCGCGCCGGGCAGCCGCACCGGCTCCGTTTATCCCTGTATCTAGGCGTTCGGGGTGCCGACCAGACGCATCCGGGCGACCAGCGCGATCGGGATGCCGGGCACCGTCTCGAACGAAAAGGGCCGGGCTGGTTCCTCTCCCGGGGGCATCGGAATCTCCTTGAAGCCGTCCAGCGCGAATCCCTGCGCGAAGCATGCGTCGAACACGGCGCCCAGCGGGCGGTCGAAATACCAGTGAGGCTGCGGCTGGCCGATGATGCCGATCCCGCGCTGGGCCTTCAGCCCGAGATAGTCCCGAACCCTGACGGACCAGTGCGTGACGATCTCGCCATGCTCGTCGATCTGCTCGCCGACGATGCTCGTTGCCGTCGAGTGAAAGCAGGGGTGCGGGATCGCATAGACGAATCGACCGCCCGGTTTGAGGAGATGCGACAGCGCGGAGAGCAGCGGCGCGATGTCGACGATGTCCATCAGCCCCATGTTGCAGACCGCCGCATCGAACGATCGCTCGCCGAGCGGGCGCAGCCCGGCCTCATCGGTGGCGTCGAGGACATGGTAGGCGATCGTGTCGCCGGTCTCCGCCGAGCGTTTCCGGGCACGGGCGATGAATAGCTCGCTGAAATCGAACGCGGCGACATCGGCGCCTGCCTTGGCCATCCGGCGCGAGAAGGGACCGTTTCCACAGGCGACATCCAGCACCCGCTCCCCGGGTTGGATGGCCAGCAGGCGCTCGGTCGGCGGGTTGAGGATCTCGAGCTGGAACCGGTTGCCCTCGCCGATCCGGTCCGCCCACCAGTCGGCGTTGCTGTTCCAGATCTCGTGCGTGTCCCGGACGCTGACCTCATGCTGCTCCGATCCGGGCATTGGCATCGCTCCTTTCGTGTCACCCAACGGGTCTCGAT
>DASYVY010000201.1:0-8514 GCA_035936535.1 Thermomicrobiales bacterium
CCGAATCCTGCCCGGTGCCGTCAGTACCTTCTTCGCCAGCCGTCACGATGTGCATACTCTCAGTACGCTGTCCAAGGCTGATCGTCATTCAGAACAGAGCGATGCATCTCAACAGCTGCGTCGCGCGAAGCGCATCTGACGATGTCAGATCTCTCTGCTGGTGGCACAGTGTCCGCTATGCGGACCGGCTTCGCCGAGGGATCCTTGGGTCGCTTCGCTCCCTCTGGATGACAGAAAGCCTTGGACACAGCACTCAGCTTGACGATGGCTCCGCACGCAAGTTGGTGTGCCGCGTCAACGGGTGTCGCGGTCGGTTGACAGCCGCTGCGTCAGCCAGATCGTGCCGTATCCCAGCGCGATCATCAGGACGGTGATCTGATTGGCGAGCGCATAATCGAACCGTTGCATCGCGTCGTAGATGGCGAGCGGCATCGTTTGGGTGCGGCCCGGGATACTGCCGGCAATCGCGAGCGTCGCCCCAAACTCGCCAAGCGCCCGCACCGATCCAAGCAGCAATCCGACAAGTATCCCGCGCCGTGCGAGAGGCAGGGTGATCGACCCGTACACCTGCCACCGGTGGGCTCCATCGACGCGTGCCGCATCCTCGATCAAGGGATCAACGCCAAGGAATCCCACCTTGGCGGCCTGAACCATCAGTGGCAGGCCCACGACGGCGCTCGCGATCGCTGCGGCATGCCAGGTGAACAGTAGGTTGATCCCGAACCATTCGAACAGCGGGCCGCCACGGCCCAGACCGCGCAGCAAGCCATAGCCGACGACACTCGGAGGCAGCACCAGCGGCAGCATCACGACAGTCTCAGCAACCACTCTCCCCCGGAACGTCGCACGCGCGAACAGCATCGCGAACGCGATCCCCAGGACGAAGATGACGGGCACCGACACCGCCAGGACCTGAAGCGATAGCCGTGTCGCGTCCCACATCGTCGCTTACGAGCCGGGCGTGGCGTCCGGCGTCGCCAAAGGGGGGGTGCCGGAAACAATCGCTTCACCGGGCAAAACGAACCCGTAGCGCCGCATGACCTCTCGGCCCTGTTCGCCGTTCACGAACTCAACGAAAGCCCGTGCCTCCGGCTCATGGTCGGTCGCCGCGATCACGGCAACCGCCTGATCGATCGGTTCATGGAGCGTCTCGTCAATCAGGGTCCACCTGCCGTCGCTTGCGAGGGAAAGCGAGAGCGCGACGATCGCGATGTCGACATTCCCGGTCTGGGCAAGCCGGAGGGTGTCGCTGACGTTCTCGCCAAGCACCAGCTTGTCCTGAAACGCGTCCCAGAGGCCTGCCGACTGCATCGCCTCCCGGGCCGCGACGCCGTACGGCGCATGATCGGGGTTGGCGATCGCGATCCGGTCGATGGCCGGGTCGGTCACCTGGCTCAGATCGGTGATCCGGAGACCGCTGTCGGAACGGGTCCAGAGCGTGATCCTGCCGCGGGCATAGAGTGCCTGCGTGTCAGCGATGATCAGCCTCTGGTCATCGAGTTGGTTGATGAAAGCGACGTTGGCCGCGGCGAATACATCCACCGGTGCGCCGGCGATGATCTGCTGCGCAAGCTGCCCTGTAGAACCGAAGTTGAACTCGATGCCGATTCCGGTTGCGTCCGTGAACGCCGGACCGAGTTCTCCGAACGCGGGGGTAAGGTCGGACGCTGCGGAAACCGTCAGCGTGACATCCTGTCGGGCTCCGGCGCCCGGTGTCGCACCTGGGGGAATTACCAGCGAGATGGCGACGATCATCACGAAGACGACGCTTATCCGGGAGGGTACGGCTCGGGTAACACGCAGAGGCATGGGTTGGATGTCCATCTTCCCGCTGAAAGCGATTACATGCATCGAAGTCGGCCTCGTCGATAGTCAATGGCTGACTATGACCACAATCCTACCCGGTGGGCATGGACGAAACAAACAGACTGGCGTCATTGCCACACCGGCGCGGCGGATCGGTTGATGATGGTCCACGCTTCGAGCGTGCCGTCAGGCGGGGCAGGAGAACAACGAATGATCGGAATACGCGGTTTTGTCGGTCAGGACGATCCCCGGATGGAGGTCCTTCGGGATGGTGCGCTCGCTGAGGATGCCGCGTGCGTGATGCTCTGGGTCCAGCGCGCGCAACGGGCGAGGGCGAATCCGGCGGCCAACGTCGCCGTGGAGATCGCCGGGGAGCTTGGTCTCCCGGTCGTGGCGGTCTTCTGCCTTGTGCCGGCATATCCGGGCGCAACGCTCCGGGCATACCACTTCATGGCCGAAGGGCTCCGGAGCCTGCCGGATGCGTTCGCCGCCCGCGGGATCGGCTGGAAGCTGGTCGTCGGCGAGGCGGAGGATGAGCTTCCCGAAGCGGCGCGATCGCTCGCGGCGGCGGCGATCGTGACCGATGCCAACCCGCTGCGGATCGGTCGCCAGTGGCGAGCGGCTGTTGCGGAGCGGCTCCAGATCCCGATGCTCCAGGTCGAAAGCGATGCCGTCGTCCCGCCAGCGCTTTTCCCGAAGGTGGAGCATGCGCCGCGAACGATCCGGCCCAGGCTGCAGAAGCAGTTCGATCGCTACCTTGCCCACATTCCCGATCCTCCCGCGCAGGTGGCATCCCCGATTCGAGAGGGGGAGGATCCGCTTGACGTCATCCGGACCTTCGATATCAACACCGCCGTCGGGCCGGCCCCGGATCTGCGCGGCGGGTCGTCGATCGCGCGGCAGCGGCTGGCAACATTCGTCGCCGACCGGTTGGCGCGCTACGATCAGGACCGCAACCGGGCGGACATCCAGGCCGGGACGAGTCTCTCGCCCTGGCTGCACTATGGGCAGATCGGGCCGACGGAGATGGCCATCGCCGTCCAGGAGGCCGATGCCCCGCAGGCGGCCCGGAACAGCCTCATCGACGAGTTGATCACGCAACGGGAGCTCGCGATCAATCTCGTGCTTCGCAACCCGGATTACGACCGGTACGAGGGGTTGCCGGAGTGGGGCAGGGCGACGCTGGAGCGCCACGCGGGGGATCCGCGTCCGGTCACCTTTACCCGCGAGGAGTTCGAGCGCGCGGAGACGGACGATCCGCTCTGGAACGCCTCGATGCTGCAGATGATCCACGAGGGAATCATGCCGAATCGCCTGCGGATGTACTGGGCGAAGCAGATCCTGCGCTGGAGCGCTTCGCCGCGGGAGGCGTGGGAGATTGCGGTGTCGCTGAACGACACGTACTTCGTCGATGGTCGCGATGCGAACAGCTACGCCAATCTCGGCTGGTGCATCGGGGGCCGGCACGACCGCCCGTTCGGACCGGAGAAGCCGATCTTCGGGTTGGTGCGGCCGATGGGGATGGCGGCGATGAAGCGCACCTTCGATGTTGACGCCTACATCCGGAAGATCCACGACCGCTGGGGAGCACCGGCCGGCGGCGTTGAACAACAGTCGCTCGATCTCTAGAGGCGGAGTGCTCCGGTTCCCGCCCGTTTCCGGGGGATGTCCACCGCTTTGGCTCGCCCTCGCACGTACGGGCGGCGCCACCTTTCCTGGTGCACGTCTTACCCAGCGCCGAGCCAGGTTGTATGGGCTGATCTTGTGCCGGCCCGCGCATGTGCCGGATGAGAGCGTGTCCGTTGGGTCTCCACCGGGCGAACACGGAATGCCCCCGAAACGGCCCGGGCTTTGTGTAGGGTTCGGCACCGGCCACCCGCGATTGCGCTGACCGGCAAGGCGAAGGCCCTACTACTTTGCTGGTGACCCACCGGCAGGCCGCGTGGTTGTGGAGGCGAGCGACTCCAGCCATGCCAGGGCCGCTCGCGTCTGGGACAGCCGGAGATCCAGCACCGCGCGGTGGAACGCGGCATCCGGCGTATCCGGCGCGATCCCGGTCGCCTGCGAGCGGAGGGAGTCCACCAGCCGCCGCATCACCTCGTGCTGGTCCGCGACCAGGGAGTCCGCGAGCGCGGGATCGATCAGCTGGGAGAGGTAGAGCTTGAGCAGGAAATCGAGCCGGATCTCCCGCGTCGCCCGCACCGGCGAGGTCAGCCAGTCGGTGAGCGCCGCCTGGCCCTGGGACGTGAGCATGTGGACATGGCGATCCGGTCGCCCTTCCTGCCTCTCGACCCGGCTCGTGATCAGGTCGGCTCGCGCCAGTTTCTTGAGGTAGTGGTAGAGCATCCCTGGTTCAAGCCGGATGATCTGCGCCAGCGCGCCCTCCGAAAAGGACCGCGAGAGGTCGTACCCATGGACGCCGTCAGCGATGGCCCGGTGAGCGAGCGCTCCCAGGATCGCGAACTCGGCTGGACCCAGCCGATCCGGAGCGTGCCCGCGTCGTTCCCGTTCCTGGCGCGTCGTGCTCATCGCTGCCGACCGCTCGCGTTTAGCGTACATGGGAGGACGCTCACTTCCCCTGAGGCCGGTTCAGCGGGTCACGGAACCGGATGCCTCGACGTGACGAGCGTTCACATCGGTATCCTTCGCGTCTTTGGAATCCCTCACCGTGACGCGAACCCGCGCCACGCGAAGCCCGTCCATCTCTTCGACAGTGAAGACATACCCGTCCGGCGCCTCCACCTCGTCACCAGGCAGCGCCGGCCTGCCAAGGACGAAGAAGACATATCCGCCAAGCGTCTCGACATCGTATCCCTCGCTCAGAAGGTCGATTCCGTGCCGTTCGCGAAGCTCCACCAGCCCGGTCAGGCCGTCCAGATGGATCGCGCCATCCGGGTCAGGGCCGACTTCTTCCGTCGCTTCGTCCTGCTCCTGCACGCGGCCGATCAGGTGCGTCACGATGTCCTGCAGCGTGACGATCCCGGCGGTACCGCCGTACTCGTCGATCACGACCGCCATTTGCACGTGGTTTTCGCGCATCCGGGTCAGGACCTCCGGCGCCGGGACGGTCTCCGGCACCAGCATCGGCTCCATCATGTAGTCGCGGACATCGAACTCATCCGCCGTCTGCGTTGCCACGGATTGGGCCTGGGCAATCGAGTGTTCCAGCGATACGCCACCGTTGTGGCCGTTTCGGGATTGTACGGTGCGGGCGACCGCCGTCGCCTCGACCCTGGCCAGGAACAGCGGCAACAGGCGCTTGATCTTGATGATGCCGACGATGTGATCGCTGTCGCCTTCGAACACCGGAAGGCGAGTGTAGGATGTGCTCGATGCCAGCTGGATGACATCATCGAGCGTAGCGTCGATCGAAAGCGCGGTGACCTCCGTCCGCGGCACCATCACGTGCCGGGCCTGCATGTCGTTGAACGAGAAGGCGCGGCCCACGAGGTCGTGGGCGGTCTGGTCGACGAGCCCGGCTTCGCGGCTGGCCCCGATCGAGAGCATCAGCTCCTCGGCCGATTGCACCATCGCGTGGCCGCCGGCGGGGTGGATGCCGAACATCCTGACGACCTGGTTGCCGACCCAGTTAAGACCGAAGATCACGGGGCGGAACACGAGGAAGAAGACCCGGATGCCGCCGGACACCGCCAGCGATGTCTCTTCCGGTCGCTGCAGCGCGAGGCTCTTCGGCGCAAGCTCGCCGATCACGATGTGCAGCGCGGTCACGATCGAGAAGGCGATGATGAAGGACACCGCGTGCGAGGTGGTGCTGCCCATCTCCCAGGGGGAGACGTGAAGGACCTCATCGAGAAGCACGGCGAGCGCGGGCTCCCCGATCCACCCCAAGGCAAGACTTGAGATCGTGATCCCGAGTTGCGTCGCCGCGATGTACGTGTCTAGGTGATTCAGTCGATCGAGCACACCGACGGCGCGCGGATTCCCTTCGGAGGCGAGTTGCTGGATGCGGGTGCGCCGGACGGAAACGAGGGCAAACTCGGTCGCGACGAAGTAGCCATTCGCGAGAACGAGAACGACGACAGCGATGAGACCTAGCGCGGTACTAATGGGGTCCTCCACGACCTATTTGCGGGCGACGCCTGGAATCCGGGGTTCCCTGCCGGGTGCGTTCAGCACTTCGCTCGATACCCGCCCCGGGCAGGAAACGCGTCGCGTTGCTTGCGTATATCGTAAAGGAAGCGCGGGCCAACCTCCATACGACCGCTACCCGGTGCTCCAACGCAAGTCCCGCGCCCGCCAGAGGCTAGACTGGAACGGGTTGTTGACGTGCCGCATCCGGTCCGGAGCATGCTGGGAATGGACGAGTCGGCAGGGGAGTACAGGACCGGTTTGAACGAGACTGCCATCGCGTTCCTCGCCGAGCTGTTTTCCTCACGCATCCGGGCAATGTTGCTGGCGTTTCTGGTGTCACGGCCTGACCGGGGGTTTTCCCTGACCGAGCTGTCCCGCGCGCTGGATTCCCCGATCAGCAGCCTCCAGCACGAGTGTTACAAGCTCGAACGAATGGGGATACTCAAGGGCCGAAGGGAAGGGGCGTCGCGTCGTTACCGGCTTGTTCACGATGCGCGAAGCGAGCCATTGATCCATCTTGTCAAAATGACCCTGGAGCAGCCGGCGGAACTTCGCGATGCGCTTGGCAATCTCGCCTCGCTAGATGGAGCGCTGCTCGTCGGGGACCTCACCGGGCCTGAAGAGACCCCGCTCCAGCTCATCCTGATCGGCGAGATCCATCTTGAGCATGTCCAGGCAGTCCAGGAACGGCTGGCGGCGATGCTCTCGGTTCCGCGGGACCGGCTTGATGTGGCGTTCTTTCGCCATGAGGAATGGGAGGGCTATCGGGCGGCGGGCCATCCCCATGTCGAGCGGCTGCGCGACCGGCCGGTTCGGGTGATCCACGGCGCGGCGGATGGCCTGTTGCCCCGACCGTGAGCGCCCACCCTCCACCGATATCCCGGAAATCACACTGACTCACCGGATCACGCTTCCGGGAAAGCGAGCCACACCAGACTCATGATCCAGCCGCAACCACGATCTTCATCGGAATCCACGCTGCTCGTCGGGCAATCCGGGGGGGCAACGGCCGTCATCAACGCCAGCCTTGCCGGTGTGGTCGAGGCGGCCCGGAGATCCGGCGCCTTCAGCCGGGTGCTCGGCATGCGAAACGGCATCGAAGGGGTTCTCAAGGAGCGCTTCATCGACCTGACGGCCCTGGACCGGCGCCTGCTCAATCGTATCCAGCGGACGCCCTCGGCGGCGCTCGGCACCGGACGTCACAAGTTGGCCGACAGCGACCTGGAGCGCGTCCTCGAAGTCATGGATGCCCACGATGTCACCGCTTTCGTCTACATCGGAGGCAACGATTCGGCCGACACGGCGCATCGGTTGGGCGAGCGGGCGGCCACGACGGGATACGACCTGCGCATTGCCTCCGTCCCGAAGACGATCGACAACGACTTGCCGGAGACCGACCATAGCCCCGGCTATGGCTCGATCGCCCGGTATCTCGCCAATGCGGTGCGCGACGCCACCTACGATTCGATCGCCTCGCCCCAGCTGCACGCGGTCAAGTTCGTCGAGGTGATGGGGCGGGATGCCGGCTGGGTCGCCGCTTCCGGCGTGCTCGGCTTCGGCGACGATGAGCGGGATCTCGAGCCGCTGGTCTTCCTTCCGGAGCGGCCACCGCGCGATACCGTCGATGTCCTCAGTGCCGTCGAGCGGGATCTCGAACGGCGTGGCTGGTGCGTCGCGATTGTGCCGGAAACGCTGCGGACGAGCGCCGGCCGCCACCTCGGCGGTGATGAGCCGGACTATGTCGACGGCTTCGGGCACCCGTATTTCCCCAGCACCGGCGCCGCCTTAACGCGGCTCGTCACCCAGGGCCTGGGAGCGAGGGCTCGATACGACAAGCCGGGAACCGCCGCCCGGATGTCCATCTCGCTGGCCTCCGAGGTGGACCTCGATGAAGCGTTCCGGCTTGGATCGGGCGCTGTCGAACGCCTGGTCAGTGGCGAGACGATGTTTACGACCATCCTGACCCGCACCAGTGAGGATCCCTACCACTGCGCCGTCGACGCCGTCCCGGTGGAGCGCATCGCCAACCGCGTGCGCCATCTCGATGACGCCTTCATTCGCGACGACGGTCTCGGCATGACGGCGGCGTTCCGTGAATACGCGCTGCCCTTGCTGGGCCCTGATCCGTTTCCGCCCTATGCCCGCTTTCCAGCCGGTAGTTGACGCCGGTGGTTAAATGGTGAATGCGACCTGATGCACTCATCTCGCACGCATGGCAATGCAGGTCTACATCCAGCGAAATCAGGAGCAACGCACGTGTCTGGAGAAAAATCGCAACAACGGACCGGAGTGGTGGATGGTAACCGGTTGAATCCCGAGGAGCCTCCTTCCGATCGGGCCGCGCTGTCGGAGCATATCTCGCCTTCCAACGCCCGGCAGTCCGTCGCTGCCGGTTCGCTCCGGGAGGGCGAATCCAAGGCGGTCGATGACGACGACAGCGCCTGGACAATCGAGGTTGGCGCGGATGTGATCGGTACCTGTGGCCACAAGGTCGGTGACGTGGTCGCCGTCCGGGATGACCACATCGTGGTTGAAAAAGGGTTCTTCATGCCGACCGATTTCTACATCCCGAAGTCGGCGATCCAGAAGAACGACGATCACGGCCTCTATCTCAAC
>DASYVY010000202.1:0-3605 GCA_035936535.1 Thermomicrobiales bacterium
GATCACCTCTCGCTGTACAGCCTGATCGTCGAACCGGGAACGCCGTTTGCCGAAGCCGCTGCCCGGGGCATCCTCCGGATTCCGGATGAGGACGCCGCGGCGGATCTCTACGAGGCCGCGATCTCGACGCTTGCAGGCGCCGGCTGGACACATTACGAGGTCGCCAACTGGGCACGAACATGGGAGCTTTCGTCGCGGCACAATGCCATCTACTGGCAATACGGCGATTACCTTGGCTTGGGAGCCGGCGCCCACGGGCATATCTCCCCACGTCGCACCATGAACCACCTGTTGCCCGAAACGTATTGCGCCGCGATCGAGTGCGGTGACCCGGGGGTATCGAGGACGGAGGTGATCGAGCAACGGACCCAGCGCGGCGAGACGATGATGCTTGGCCTGCGATTACTCAGGGACGGCGTCAGTGCCGACGCCTTCGAGCGGCGGCATGGCATCGCCCTGTGGGACGCGTTCCCGGGCACGATCGAGGAACTCGAGCGCATCGGCATGGTCGACATGACAGGCGCGGGCATCCGCCTGTCACCACGCGGGTTGATGCTGGCAAATGATGTTGTTGCCCGATTTCTCTAGCCCGTAGCTCAGCTGTCCTTATGGCTGCCGTCGGCCAGGGAGGCTGCGCCATCGTCCGACCGTTTCTTTCGATCGCTATCGCGTGACGCCTTCTGGCGCATCGCCTCTTCCGGCTCGAGGCCGGTGAGTTTGGTCACGGTCGACAGCACGTAAAAGATGGTTCCCATCAGGACAATCATCACCGGGAGAAGGATCACCGGGTAGCTTAGTGCCGTCATCCGGCCCAACTCGTTGTTGAACGCATCCGTTCCCGGATCGCTGGTGACCACGATGCGGGCCAGCGCGAAGTTGAGGACAGCTGAGAGGATGAATGCCGACGCCAGCAGATAGGTCGCCTTGGACGTGCGTCGCTCGTATTCCTCGGCCGTGCCGCGCTGCGCCAGAGCGTGCTCCACCCGATCGCGGTCCAGGACCTGATTGAGGAAGACCCGCGCCAGCGGTCGACCGATCCAGGCTGAAACGAGGATGGTCATCGCGAGTGCGGCCGGGATGGCCGCTTCCTTGATGGCGAACCACTTGGGGGGGATCTCAAGGAGGCGGAATCCCCCGGTCAGAAGCACACCGACGACACCGAGCACCGGCGCGGCGCTGACCTTACGATCTCGCAGGAACTCGTATCCGGCAAACCCGACCGGAAACGCGAGCGCAATCGCCAGCCCGAGGTCCGGTCCGAGCCGGTCTTCGCCGCTGAACCACGTCAGGATCAGGACCGGTATGACTATCGTGAAGAGCAGATTGAACATGCGCGCCTCTCTGGCCGCTGTCGCGGGATCGGAAGCCAGTCTGGAGCCGAGCGGGTCTGGATCCAGCGAGAAGCAGTGGCCCTCCCCTGCCCCGCCGTATCACGGGTCATCTATGATGGGCACGTCACCCCGCGTTTTGCACCGTCACGTGTCACTACCCCGTCCGGGACAAGGATGACCAGCACGATCGAAAGGTACCACGAGTCCGCCGCGAGGCTGGATGCGCTCATCGAAGCGACTCCCGAGCCCACGGACACAACCCGCGAGGCCGTCCAGCGCCGCGCCGAGTTCCGAATGGATCGGCTTAGGCGCTTTCTCGCTCAGCTTGGCGACCCGCACCTGGGATATCCGATCGTTCACATCGGCGGCACGAGCGGCAAGGGATCGACGAGCACGATGATTGCCGCGATCCTTCGCGCGGCCGGATACCGCACAGGGCTCCACACATCGCCCTATCTGCAGACTCCGGGCGAGAAGTTGCAGCTCGATGGGTTACTCATCGATCCGGAACAGTTCAGCTTGCTGGTCGACGTGATCATGACCGCCCACGATCGCTGGCTGGCGGGCGGTGAGGCCTCGCTCACCTACGGCGAGGCGTGGTTTGCGCTGACCGCCCTGTTCTTCTCGCGCAACGCGGTTGATGTCGCCGTTCTGGAAGTGGGCGCTGGTGGGCGCTTCGATCTCACCAACGTCATCACGCCGGCAATGAGCGTCATCACCTCGGTCGGCATCGATCACACCAACACATTGGGCGACACCATCGAGGATATTGCCTGGCACAAGGCGGGCGTCATCAAACCGGGCATCCCGGCGGTCTCGGCGGTCACGAACCCGGCTGCACGTGAGATCATCCGGGAAGAGGCCCGGACCACCAAGTCGCCGCTCACGGTGATCGACCTCGATGCGGAACTTTACGGCGTACAGACGGGGCGAGACGGAACCACCTGGATCGGTGCCGTCGGCCGCACTCGCTTCCATACCGCCATGTGCGGTCGGTTTCAAGCGGTGAACGGAGCAACCGCAATCGTCGCAAGCCGCCTGCTGCACCAGGTCGGCCTTTCGATAGCCGACAAGGCGATCCACGACGGGTTGGGATCGGCTCGCATCCCCGGGCGGGCTGAGATCATCGACGACCCAGTGCCGGTGCTGCTCGATGGCGCGCACAATGCCGACAAGGTCGCCGCACTGACCGCCGATATCCCGACCCTGCTCCCGATGCCGGTGAACGGGCGTCGCTTTGCGGTACTGGGAGTGCTCGAGGCCAAACAGGCGGCGGAGATGATTCAACGGCTTGTGCCGGTAATGGATGTCCTGATCGCTACAGCGCCCAAGGTTCGTGCCAAGCAACCGAAGGAGGCCGCTCAAATCGCCGAGATAGCGCGCCGGGCCGGCTTTGCCGGGACGGTGAAGGTTGAGCGATCGGCGGAAACGGCAATTCGGCAAGCGCAGGCAATGGCACAGGCGGAGCGGGGTGACACCATCGTTGTCACTGGCTCCCTGTATCTCATCGGGAATGTTCGCGGCCAGTGGTTTCGCGAGGAAGATATCGTCCTGCAGCAGACTCCATGGCCAGAGCCGACCACCGCCCGGACCCATCGCACCTCGCCCCAAGCGCTCGCTACGGAACTATCGTAATCTTCATCCGGGAAGAATCAGTACAGGATGACCGTAAACCGCGACGCTCCCCGTTTGGAGTCACCCTTCATCCTGCAGGTTCTGGAAGGCATCCGAGTGACCGCTCCAGCCGGCGTAGACTACCGGAACTCGCGCATGTTCCCCCGCACATCCCATCGCCGGTGCTGCAGGCACGTGTCAGCGGCGTTGTGCTCGCTTCAAGGCGCTAGTCCTGCTCCTCGACGCGCTTGCTGATGGCAATACCGATCACGGCGACAATCGAACCGAGAATCATTGCCCACAGCCCGATCGTTAGCTCGAAATCGTGAGGCTCAACGAACGACGCACCGATGCCGTAGACGATCAGACCGCTGCTCGCCGTGACAAGACCGCCCGCTGTGAGAATCCGACTGATCTCTGCCATTGCTCTCCTCCAACCCGCTCGTTACCTGTCCCTGCCATGGCCAGGTCCGGAACCCGCCAACCAAACGTCCCCGCGTCGATCTTCTTCGCCCCTCGCTTCCGATATCAGGCTACCGGATGGGTGATGCTCCGTCGAGCCACAACCGCGCCGATCGAGTGAGAATGCCCGTGCCCTTGCGCCCCGGGGAGGCGGATGGCACAGGAAAGCGCTATCGAGGTGTCTCGATAGCGCTTTCC
>DASYVY010000203.1:0-5340 GCA_035936535.1 Thermomicrobiales bacterium
GCAACGTTATAGAAATACACATCGCAGGACTGTGCGATCGCCCCGTAGAGATCGAGCTCGGCATGCTCCTGCCCGTTCCAGCCGACCCAACAGGCGAAATTCGAGCCTTCGCTCAGGTTCCAGGTGTTGGGGACACGTACCGCACCGCGGCAGACGTGGGTCGTGTCCGGCTTCATTGACCCATGGTGCAGCGCTGACGCGGCAAGGAAGATCTTGAACGTCGACCCGGGCGGGTAGAGCTCACCGGTTGCCCGGTTGAGGAAGGCATTCCCCCGGGACGGCGTGGTGTATTCCTTCCATTTCCTGCTGGAAATGCCGGTGATGAAGAGCTGATTGTCGTAGTAGGGATAGCTGACCATCGCCAGCACTTCGCCGGTGCGGGGATCGAACGCAACGGCAGACCCGGCATTCGGGGTCTTCCATTCGCCCTTGCGCTCCTTGACACGCTGCTTGTTGACCTTCTGCTTGCCCTTCGCCGCCGCCCGGATCGCCGCCTCCAGCGCCTTGGCGGTCGCGTTCTGCAACTCTAGGTCGATCGTCAGGCGAAGGTTCTGCCCCGGCACCGCCGCTCGCTCCGTGTTGGGAATCGTCCGCAAGACGACACCCGTGGCGTTGACCTCGACGAACCGGCGCCCCTTGATGCCGCGCAGCTCCGGTTCGAGCGCCCGCTCAAGGCCCTCCTGGCCGATGAAGTCGGTGGCGGTGTAGATCCTCTGGTTGTTCTCGTCCCGGTTCTTGAGGTCTTCAAGGGATGCCTTGTTGATCGGCTGCATGTATCCCATGACATGCGACATGACCTCGCCGCCGAGGTACTCGCGCGCCAGCCCCGAGTCATCGATCTCGACGCCCGGCAGATACGTGCTGTTGGCCTCCAGCTTGAGGGCCACCTCCCGGGGGACATCGGTCTTGACGATGATCGGCACCTGCTCGGCCCAGGCGTTCTCGACGAGGTAGTCAACCTCGTTCATAACCAGGACGCCGGGCAGGGACGGGAGATTGGCACGGAACCAGGCGGCGTCATCGATCGTGAGCCGGGCGACGAGAATCAGGTTACTGTCGTCGAGCTCGTTCCATCCCTGGATCGTCTCGGCCGCGGTCACCTCGTCGTACTTCATCATCTTCGCGACACGGCGATAGACGGTCGACTTGGATGGAGTCGGCACGGCGGCCGGCTTGATGACGAGCACGTCCTCGAGCTGGAGCGCGGAGATCAGCATGTCCAGCACGCGTCGCCGGCCCTCGGCATCGGCATCGGGATCCGGGAGGTTGCCCTTGATCAGACGCACCTCCCAGGCGCGCCGGTTCTGGGCCAGCATCCGGCCACGGCGATCGCGGATCACACCGCGCGGTGCGGGAAGGACGTCCTCTTTGGAGACGTTTTCCTTCGCATCGCGCTTGTACGCTTCGCCCTTGGCGAGCTGCATATACCCAAGACGCGACGCCAGCGCCGAGAACGCCGCGACAACCCCGGTCTTGGCGACGAGCATGCGGCGAGAAAGGAAGATATGGTCGGCGCCCTGGGGAGCGCCGCGACGCCGACGCCGCTTCTGCTGACCGGGCGGGTCATATTGCATGCGTTTGCGACGAGCCATGGTGAACATCCTTGATATCGAAAGGAGTGCGATGACGGCGCAAGACCGCACTACGCGCCATCGCTGCCAGGGTGTCGATGCCAGCCTATGCGGGACGCCTGGCGAACATCATCGATCGATCCTGCGCGTCACGACATGGACGATCGGCACGAGCACGGCATGCATCCCCGACTGGATCGCCGTCGGGAACAGGATCGACGTGTCCGGCACGACCCCACGCAGCAGGGAGAGCACCAGGCCATGCACGATCGTCACGACGACAACCAGAAGAATCGGCACGACGATACTCGCGTGGAACAGGCGATGCCGGGCGGGACCAGCCAGAAGCACGATGACGACAAGGGACAGCCCATTGGTCCCGAACGCGTCCAGGGTCAATACATCCAGGAACAGGCCCGTGAAGAAGATCCAGAGCAACGATTCCCGCACGCCATGACGGGTGGCCCACAGGAACAGCAGGACCAGCACCAGATCCGGAGATACCGCAAGCGGGTTGACGCGGGGTAGAACCGTCGCCTGGAGGAATGCAGCAACCACCACCAACAGCCCGAAAAGAATGCGCGCCATGGGATAGGTCGGTATGCTCCATCATGGATCGATCCGGGCAATCAGCGGGCACGAGTCGCGGACGATGGCATAGCATCCTTGTCCCGACCCCTCGTCAGGTGGTCCATCCCCGGGCCTAGCCTCGTCGTTCCACACCGGCCGGTCCATGCCACACCGACCCCGAACGACCACGCACGCCGGGTCGCAAGCGCGCCGCTCCCGGGTGGTCAGGATGGCCAGAGTGTACCACGGTCGAACGGACATCCCGGTCAGGGCAGTACGCCTGGGAGCGATCGTTCATACTGCCGTATCGAAGCATATTGCGGCGGAGGATTCCCGATGACAGCAACATCTCATCCATCCGATGGACCGATCGTCAGAACCGGGTGGCTTCACCAGAACCTGGACCAGCCAGGCGTGGTCGTGGTCGATGTGCGGCCCCATGATGCCTACCTGGCGGGGCACATTCCCGGTGCCCAGCATCTCGATCTTTCGATCCTGCGATTGGCGTCCTCGGCTCCCGCCGTGCTCCACCTCTGGAAAGAGCGGTTGCAGGAGGTGGTCCAACGTGCCGGGATCACCCCCGATCAGCGGGTGATCTTCTACGAGGACTACAGCGGAACGCTGGCGGCGACAGGCGTCTGGCTCCTGGACGCGGCCGGGCTCAGAAACGGCGCCCTGCTCGACGGCGGGCTCAACCGATGGATGGCGGAGGGGAATCCGACCTCGCGGGAGGTCGTTCAGCCGGAGGAAAGCACCACAATCATCCAGCCCGACGATCGCGTGCTCGCCACCGCGGACGAGATCCTCGCCGACCTTCGCACCGGAGGGTCGATGCGGTTCGTCGATTCCCGGGCGCCGGTGGAGCACCGGCAGGGCGCGATTCCGGGCGCGGCGAACATCGACTGGACTCGACACCTCGACGCCGACGGCGCGTTCCTGCCATTGCCGGAGTTGGCGGAGCTTTACGGCACCGCCGGGTTGGACACGGATGACCAGGTCGTCAGCTACTGTGCTGGAGGGTTCCGGGCCTCTCACACCTATGTCGCCCTGCGGGCGCTCGGATTCACCGACATCGCCAACTATGCGCCGTCCTGGGGCGAATGGGGACAACGGCCCGACACACCGAAATAACGCTCCTGAGTGGCCTGTCAGGCGTCTTTCGCCATGTTGCATACGCTGTTCACGCCATTCGCTATCATGGCCAGCGCAGGAGAGGCCGGCGCTGCGGCACCGGGGGATCCCTCACAGGCAATCACCACGTGATTGAGCACATGCGGCCCATCGTCGCTGCGCTCCGTCGGGACGACAAAACAGGGTTGACGGACCACTGAGCGTCGGCAGGAGAATCGTCTGTACCGTCACAGGGAGACCCCGCGGCGTACGGGGGTTGAATGTTGCCGGCGACCGCGCGGAAAGCGGCATCCGCGTGGCCGCCGCCGTACTATTGGCGGATGTGTAGATGCGCCCCGGGGAGTGATCCGCCAACACTGGCGCGAGCGTAGTCAATGCCTCGATTGAGGAGTCTTCGACATGACAGGTCACGGCCGGTTGTCGCGGCCCGCAATTCAGCCGCGACGCGTTGTCGTCACAGGTCTCGGTGCGATCAGCTCGCTGGGCATCGGTGCGAAACTCGCCTGGAAGAAACTGCTCGCCGGGGAAACCGGCATCCGGAAGGTGGACGACCTCGATCCGGCGCAGCATCCCTGCCTGCTCCGGAGCGAGGTCGACCGATCCGCCATTCCACAGCGATTCCTCTCCGGCAAGAACCTCCGCAATGCGTCGCTCTTTTCCCGGATGGCGCTCGAAGCCGCCGGGGAGGCGATGGAAGACGCCGGCTTGCTCGACGATGACCTGCAGCCCATTATGGATCTTTCCAGCGGTGGTGCGGCCTTCGGCTCGTGTGTCGGGGGGATCTACGACGACCTGATCCCTGCTCATGAGGTCTATCTCCAGCGCGGGACGTCCCGCGTTCCGCCGCATCTTCACGTGATGTTCCCTCACAACCTAGCCGCCTATACCGTGCAGCAACGATTCGGCCTCGGCGGTCCCAGCTCGACCGTCGTCACCGCCTGCGCCACGGGTGCGCAGGCGATCGGCGACGGTCTCCATGCGATCAAGTACGGGCGAGCACCGCTCATGATTGCGGGGGCGACCGAATCCACCGCCCACCCCCTGTTCCAGGCCGGTTTCGCGGCGATGCGGGCGCTGGTGACCGACTCCAACGACAACCCGGACGCGGCCAGCCGACCGTTCGACGCCAGCCGGGCCGGGTTCGTCCTCGGCGAGGGAGCCGGGATGCTGGTGCTTGAAGACCTTGAGCACGCGTGGGAGCGCGGCGCGATGATCTACGGGGAGATCACCGGCTACGCGACGTCGAACGATGCCTTCCACCCGATCTCGCCGCAGCCGGAAGGCGCTGGCGCCGCCCGGGCGATCCGCGCCGCCCTCGCCGATGCCGGGATCGAACCCGACCAGGTCGACCACATCAATGCGCACGCCGCCTCGACACCGGCGGGCGATGTGGCAGAGGCGCGAGCCATCCATGAGGTATTCGGCGATCGCGCACAGGACATTCCGGTGACATCGATCAAGGGCGCAATCGGCCACTGCATGGCCAGCGCTGGCGCCCTGGAAACCATCGCCGCCATGATGACCCTGAAAGAGTGCCGGATCCCGGAGACCAGGAACTACCGGACTCCCGATCCGGAAATCCAGCTCGATGTCGTGCATGATGAGCCGCGCAATGCCGACGTCAGGACGATGACCAAGCATTCGTTCGGGCTCGGCGGCCAGAACGCCTGCCTCGTGCTTGAACGCTTTACCGGCGAATGACGGAGCCACCGGCCGCCACCCTGCCGGAAGCCCCGCCCGCGCAGCCGTGGTCGATCCTCGGCGTGCGGTTCGTGCTGGAACTTGCCGGATGGACCAGTTTCGGCATCTGGGGTTGGTCCATCGGGGATGGATCGCTGCCAGGCGGGTTCCTGGCAGTGTCATTCGTCGCGGTCAGCGTTGCCGCCTGGGGCGTGTTCCGCGTTCCGAACGATCCTCCTGGCAAGCTCGATCCACCGATCAGGGTGTCAGGCTGGGCCCGGCTGGCGATCGAGCTCGTGTTCTTCGCGTTGGCGGCAACGGGACTTTGGCTGTCCGGTTATCGGGCGGCGTCCGAGACGCTGCTGACAGCCGTCAGCTTGCTGTACGT
>DASYVY010000204.1:0-1691 GCA_035936535.1 Thermomicrobiales bacterium
GATCGGGGGTCGTCGCATCGTCCGTCCGACCCAGAGCACCCGGCTCCGGGAGACGAACCACGTCGTCGGTCGCTCGCTGGGATGGCGTCGCGCTCCGATCGCCACCAGGAGAAGCACGGCACCGGCCAGTGCCAGCGGCCACCAGCGACGCAGGGCATCCTGTCCCTGCTCGCTCACGGTTCCCATGATCCCTGTCGTCGAATCGTCGCCGGCCACCGGTATGGCTACCGCCGGCAGGTTCAGGGACGACGCATCCGGCGTGGCTACTGGTGTGGATACCGCTGGCAGATTCAGGGACGACGCATCCGGCGTGGCGGTTGCCGCCGGATCAACCGGAACGGTCGGTGACGGGGAGACCTCGATCGGTCCGGTGCGGCCGCCGACGCCAGATGGCAGGGTGCGGCCCAGCGCCGGGGCCTGACCATCATCGCCCGCGGCCTCGGGCTGCTCGTCCGCGGTCAGGACGACACCGGAACCGTCTTCGGCGGTCTGCCTGGACCAGCCTTGGGAGAATCCATCCCAGTCGATATCCGCACGGGAGAGCCGGTCAAGAAACGCGACGATCTCCTGCCGATCCCCGCCGTCGAGATCAAGGCTGTTGGCCCTGGCCCGCTCGCTCACGATCGCGTCGATCTCATCGGTCGTGACCTGCTCGCCAACGATCTCCCGCTGTGCTTCGAGCATGACAAGGGTGACCTGCCTGACCCCTTCCGACTCCCGTCCGATCTCGGCGATCAACGCCAGTTCCTCGAGCGCGAGCTTGCGACGCTCGGGGTTGCCACCGAAGCTGGAGCAGGGTGCCATGTCCCAGGTCTTGAACACGCCGGTCAGCGCCGTCATCCCGAGGGCAGGGGCATCATCCGGGGCCGCGACCGCGAGCTTGACATCGGTCATCCCTGCTGTCAGGAGAGCCAGCGCATACAACTCCGGTGGAATCACCTCGATGTTGCGCGTCATGACGTCGATACCGGATCCGGCCGCGCCGCAGGTCAGCGCGGTAGACGAGTAGGCGGATTCGATCCCCGACAGTTCGAAAATGCCGTCCATCGTTTGGAGCGTCTCATTGACGGAGACGGTGACCACCTGATCGGTATTGTCGGCCCCCAGGTACTCGAGCACCTCCGTGCGCTGTGCATCGCTGTTGCTCTCCCCGAGCGCGACGGTGCGCACGTGATCCGTGGCGCCGCCGGGAATTGCGTTGCCGAAGACCGTGACGAGGCAGATGACGAGCCAGGCGGTCATGCCGCCGCGCCTCCGGTGCCGTGTCGATGATGCGGTGATGTCCATCGTGTCCTCCCGTGCGGCGCCTTCTGTGCCGGAACGTGTGGTGAAACGAAACAGGCCGACGTAGTGTACGTACACTACCTGCAGGCGTGCCTTGCTGTCAACGTCGGGGCGTGTTTTCGCATCACCGTGTCACAAGATGGCCAGGCAAAGGCTTGTCGCGACCGGCCCCGGCTTTTGCGGGAATCGGCGAAGGCACTGGTAGGCTAGGTGGGGCATGGTTCGCGATCCGGTGTTGGCCGTGTCGCGAACCACCGCCGCCATCGCAACCGTGAAAGGAACGTTCGATGACCCGATGGGATGACACCAACGCGAAGGTGATCGCCGAGTTCCGCGCCAACGGCGGCAGGGTCGGTGGGCATTACGAGGGCTGGCCGATGCTGATCCTTCACACCACGGGTGCGAAG
>DASYVY010000205.1:0-5138 GCA_035936535.1 Thermomicrobiales bacterium
GACGCTCATCTCGTGTCCTTCCGCTCACTCAGGAGGCGCATGTGACTCGTCGCGGAGCAAGGCGCCAGAGCGAATCTATCCCTGATCGAGGAGTTCCAGGACGGGCGCGAACGCCTCGATTCCGGCGACCGTGCAGGGGTCAGGATAGATCTGGACGTGCGAGATCCCCTCGTCGGCGTAGCGCCGCATCTCCTCGGCGAGGGCTTCGGGCGATCCCGTGAGCGACGGCGAGGTCTGCCCGGGGCGGCCATAGGCACCCTCGAAATCGACCATCACCGCGGCCGTCCGCTCCAGCGTCGCCGGATCGCGCCCGGCGGCCTCGCAGGCGGCATCGACCGCGTCCCGCAGTGGCGGCACCCCGGACGCCCGGTTGCCGGTGGTGAGCGCCCAGACGTTCCAGCTGTCGGCATGCTCGGCGATCAGCTTCAGCATCCGTTCCCCACCGAACGTGCCGACCATGATCGGCATGCCACCGGGGCGCGGCCCGCGCGGCCGCAACACGCAGTCGTCCGCCGCGTAGTACCTGCCCTCGTAGTCCACCTGACCGTCGCGAATGAGACTGCGGATGATCGTGAACGCTTCCTCGAAGCGCGAGAACCGGTGATCGTAGGGGTAGCCGAACGCGCGGTACTCCGGTTCCGCCCATCCGGCACCCAGCCCAAGGATCACCCTGCCGCCACTGATCTCGTCCAGCGTCTCGGCCATCTTCGCCGTCAGCGCCGGGTTACGATAGGCCGTGCAACTGACCAGCGGACCGATCTCCAGGCGGTCCGTCGAAGCCGCCAGGGCGGCGAGCATCGACCAGCATTCCCACGCGCCCTGCGGCTCGTGTCCTTCCATCTTCATCAGGAGGTGGTCGGCGAACCACAGGGAATCGAATCCCAGGTCCTCGGTTCGCCTTGCCATCGCGAGGAAATCCGGCCACCCGGCTGTATCTCCCGCCATCTCCCGTTCCGACTCCGGCAGCATGATCCCGATCTTGAGTGGACGCCTGGTGGTTGCGCTCATCGGCACGATCCTTGGCACGAGACAGACGATAAACGGACAGCTTCACCGCTCAGGCCGCCACGGTACCACGCATCTGGCCCTCACATGCGATCACGTTCCGAACCGGGATTGTGCCAAGGATCCCGCCGAGGAGCGGGAAACACGGATCACGTCATCATCAGGCGGGATTACCTCACCCGTCAGGTCCAGGTGTCAGGCGGTCAGGAACAGCCGCTCGCTGACGATGCCAGCCTCTCCCGTCTGGGGCTGGAATCTCGCCGGGGAGAACGTCAGGATGATGGTCCCTATCACCGGACGGCGCGACGGCGCGATCAGTACCGCAGTGGCGACAACATCGTTTCCCGACCCGGACCGAATTGCTCCAGCAACCGCTCAAACCCATCCGGCTGCACATGCACATCGCCGCGGAACGGATGAGGTGACTGGTCGCTCCAGCAGCGGGTCGATTGCCTCGCGCGCATAGAGCCCGGCAACTTCCCCATAAACAAACGACCCACGGTGCCGGTGATCGTCAGCGTTCGGACGATCACCAACAGGTCCGCTGCATCTCGCTCATCCTCAGGGTGACAGGGCGACATCCGCGCCGCACCGGCGACGAGAGCGGGGGCCACGATTTATTCCCGTTTTCACATCCATGCCAGTCCGCCCGGCTAACGTCAAGGGAGCACCGGGGCAGCGCGTCGGGACACTCGTTCCGTGGTGCCCGTCGCACTTCAATGAGTCCTGCCAACTCGAACCGGGAACGCCGTTGGCTGAGCGGCACCCGTTCCTCGAAGACAATCGCTGGGGATGTGGATGACGCGCTTCATCGTGGGCCGCGCCGTGCGGGGCCTGGTCACCCTGTGGATCGTGGTCTCGGCGGTCTTCGTCGTCCTTCGCCTTTCGGGTGATCCGGCCCGCGCCATGCTGGGGCCGGAAGCGACTCCGGAAGCGATCGAGGCGTTCCGGACACGCCATGGCCTCGACGAGCCCATCCCGGTCCAGTACGTCGAATACCTCGGAAACATCGCACGGGGCGATTTCGGCGACTCGCTCAAGGGCGGCCGACCCGCGCTCGAGCTGTTCCTCGCCCGGGTCGGGGCGACGCTGGAGCTGGGAGCCGCCGCGGTCCTGATCGCGCTCGCGATCGGGATTCCCGCCGGAGTGCTGGCGGCGGTCAAGCGAGGCTCGCTCTGGGACCGGCTGGCGATGGGCGGAGCCTTTATCGGCCAGTCCGCACCGAACTTCTTCGTCGGCATCATGCTGATCCTGATCTTCAGCCTCCAGGTGAACCTGCTGCCCAGCTCCGGTCGGGGAGAGCCGAGCCAGCTGGTGATGCCCGCCTTCACCCTTGCAACCGGCCTGCTCGCGACCCTGGCGCGCATGTCCCGCTCGGCGCTCCTCGAGGTCATCAGCAACGACTACGTCCGGACGGCGCGCGCCAAGGGGTTGAGCGACCGCGACGTGATCGTCACGCACACCCTCCGCAACGCGGCGATCCCGGTCGTCACCCTGCTCGGCCTGTGGGCCAGCGCACTGATCGGGGGTGCCGCGATCACCGAAACGGTGTTTGCCTGGCCGGGCGTCGGTCGCCTCGCGGTCGCCGCGGTCGCGGATCGGGACTATCCCGTGATCCAGCTCATCGTGATCGTCGTCGCGGCGTCCGTGGTCGCGGTCAATCTGCTGGTCGATATCGCCTATGGCCTTCTCGACCCCAGGATCAGCACCGCATCGTCCGGGGAGCACCACCAGTGATCGGCAATGCCACCTCCCGTCCCGCCGTGGCGGGAACGTCAAGCGGCCGGCGTTCGCAGCCAGCCGGTAACCGGCTCGGCGGTCTCGCGCAGGAGCCGAGGGAGCGCTCGCGCTGGCAATGGACGGCGACGATCTCGCCGCTCGTCTGGTCGTTCCTGTTCGTGCTCGCCAGCTTCGTGGTCGCCGCGATCTTCGCCGATCTCATCGCGCCCCATGACCCCACCCAGAACAACCTGATCGGGCGCCTCCAGCCTCCCGCGTTCGTCAATGGCGGCTCGGCCGACCATCTGCTCGGTACCGATCAGCTCGGCCGCGACCTCCTGAGCCGGATCATCCACGGCGCCCGGGTATCGCTCGCGATCGCCTTCCTCGGCACGCTGTTCGGGGCGGCGCTCGGCGCGGTGTGTGGCCTCACGTCCGGATTTCTTCGCGGCCGGGTCGATGAGGCCATGATGCTCCTCGTCGATGCCTATGTCGCGTTGCCATTCCTCATCATCGCGCTCTCCGTGGTCGCGATGCTCGGGAGCAGCATGCGGGTGCTGACGCTGCTCGCCGCCCTTGCCGGCTGGGCGAGCTACACCCGCGTGACCCGGGGCCTGACGATCCGCGCCAGGGAGGAGCAGTACGTCTTGGCCGCCCGATCAGTTGGCGTCAGCCCCCTGCGGCTCATCTTTCGCCATGTCCTGCCCAACGTCTTTGCGCCGCTGATCGTCCTCACCACCTTTGAGCTGACCGGGATCATCCTCCTCGAAGCGTCGCTGTCCTTTCTCGGGTTCGGTATCCAGCCCCCGACGCCCGCCTGGGGGCTGATGGTCAGCGAAGGGCGCGAGTACCTGCATAGCGCCTGGTGGGTCGGGGTGTTTCCCGGCGTCGTGATCATGCTCGTCGCGATTTCCGTCAGCCTCACCGGCGATTGGCTGCGAGATGTGCTCGATCCGACCTTGCGGTCGTGAGCGCACCCGCCGAGCGGCTGGCAAGGAGGGAAGCAGGCAGAGACCGGCGTATCAGCAGAAGTCTTACGGGCTTGTGAATTCACAGCGGAGGGAATCCATCATGTCACGCATGTCACGGCACGACCAGCGTCCTGTCGGCCATTCCGGTCAGGCTTCCAGAAGCGGCACAACCTGGACGATGACGCGACGCCGGGTGCTCGGCAGCGGCATCCTCAGCGGCTCGGCGCTCGCCATCTCGCCGCTCCTCGGCGGCCTCCCCTGGGCCGGTGCCCAGGGCGCCACACCGGCGGCGACCGGGGGCGGATATGCCCCGAAAACGGGCGTGGAGCGCGAGGAACTGATCGTCGGTGTGCAGGGACTGCCGGCCACCCTCGATCCCGCGCGGGAGCTGAGCAACGTCGGGACGCGGGTCTCCTATACCCCGTACGACACGCTGATCCGCCGGGACTTTCTCAACAACAACGAACACGTCCCCTCCCTCGCCACAGGTTGGGAGCAGGTCACTGACACCGAGCTGACCCTGCAGCTGCGGGACGACGTGACGTTCCACAACGGCACGCCGTTCACCGCGGATGATGTCGTCTTCACGTTCGAGCGAATGCTGAACGCTCCCGCCGATTCGGAGCTCGCCGAAGCCAGGACGTACTTTTCGACCTTTTCCGCCGTCGAGCGGATCGACGACTACGCGGTGCGGATCACGACCGCCGCGCCGGACCCGCTGATCATAAAGCGGCTCGCGTCGTGGGCCTCGTGGATTGGGTCCAAGCAGTACATCGAGGAAGTCGGCGAGGAAGAGTTCGCCCGCACCGGCATGGGGACGGGACCGTTCAGGTTCGTCAGCTTCGATCCGGACAACGAGCTGGTGATGGAGCGTTATGACGGGTACTGGGGCGATACGCCTTCGCTGAACCGGCTCACCTTCCGCGTGATCCCGGAGGTTGCGGCCCGGATCACGGCGCTCGTCAACGACGAGGTGCAACTCATCACCAACGTGCCCCCGGATCAGGTAGGCACGATCGAGAACGCCGACAACGTGGACGTGCGCGCCGTGCCGCTGGCAAACGTGCATGTGCTCCAGTACAACACCAACAACCCGCTGCTCGATGACACAAAGCTCCGGCAGGCGCTCAACCTCGGGATCGACCGTGAGCTGATCATCGACGCGATCTGGGGTGGCAATGCCATCCAGAAGCACTCGCACCAGTTCGAGGAGTACGGTCGGCTGTACAACCCGGACCGTCCATTCACGCCATACGATCCGGAAGCCGCCATGCAACTCCTGGCGGAGTCCGACTACGCCGTAGAGACGATCCCGTACCAGCTCCAGGCCGGGTATTACACCAACGGCGAGCAGGTCGCGCAGGCGATCGTCCAGATGTGGCAGGAGATCGGCATCAACGCCGAGGTGCAGATCGGCGAGGACAGCGTGACGGGGCCGGACCG
>DASYVY010000206.1:0-2558 GCA_035936535.1 Thermomicrobiales bacterium
GCATCGACGCCGCCGCGGATTCAAAGACGTCCGCGATGGCGCGCTCGTTGGTCAGGACAGATGCATCCGCCGGTGCCAGTCCAAAGCTCTCCACGAACCGTCGCTGGCGTGCATGCGGCAGCTCCGGCATGGTGCCCCGGACGGTCTCGCGGACAGCGGCAGACGTCTGGAGCGGCGGGAGATCCGGTTCTGGAAAATACCGGTAGTCGTGGGCCTGCTCCTTGGTCCGCTGGGCAACCGTCTTTCCCTCGGCATCGACCCAGCCACGGGTTTCCTGGACGAGAACGCCTCCATCCGCCACGACGGACCGTTGACGCACCTCCTCGAACCGCAACGCCCGCTCGACCGATCGAAACGAGTTCATGTTCTTGATCTCGACCTTGGGACCGATATACTCACCGTCCCGCGAACGAATGGAGACGTTGGCGTCGCATCGGAATGCGCCCTCCTCCATGTTCCCGGTCGACGCGCCGATGTATCGGAGGATGCGCCGGAGCGCCACCAGGTACTCGCGCGCTTCTTCCGGTGAGCGAAGATCCGGCTCGCCGACGATCTCCATCAAGGGAACGCCGGAGCGATTGAGATCGATCAGGCTGACCTGCCCGGTGCCATCGGATTCGTGCAGGAGCCGCCCCGTATCCTCCTCGATATGAACGCGAGTGATGCCGGCGCGTCGGGTCTCCCCGTTCACCTCGAACGTCAATGCACCGTCCACGCAAAGGGGAAGGTCGTACTGGGAGATCTGATAGCCCTTGGGAAGGTCTGGGTACACATAGTTCTTGCGGTCGAGCTTGCTGTGGTCTGGCAACGCGCACTCAAGTGCCAGGCCCGTTCGCAGGACGGTCTCGATCGCGGCCCGGTTGATGACCGGCAATGCCCCCGGCAATCCCAGGCACACCGGACACACATGGGTGTTGGGTTCGGCGTTGGCGTAATCGGCGGAACAGCCGCAATACATCTTGCTCCGGGTCAGGACCTGAGCATGGACCTCGAGCCCAATAATGGTCTGGAAGTCCGTGGTTGGGGCGGCGACCACCTGTGGAAACCCTCCGGGAAATGGACGATCGTCCCGCCCGACCGCGTGTCGTGCGGGCAGGGAACCCACCAGCAGGCGACGTTCTGGCGGGATTCGGATGGCCAGAGTTTACCACGCACGATGCCGTATTCCGCCGATTGGGGGCTCTGGTTGTGCTACCATTTTGCTATATGTGATGGCTGTCACAATGCTGTCCCAGCGGCCCGGACACCCACGATTTGACTTCTGACCGAGAGTGCGTCGAGCGCTCCCAAAGGTACCGTTCCCCGATTCCTCCCAGCCAAAAACCACGAGCTCCCGACGGAGGGACTTCTCATCAATGGTGACACAGACCCAGCAGACACTCGTCACCGGCAAGATCAATGGGCAGGACATCACCGCCCCGCAGGGGACGTTCATCCTGGAAGCGGCGCGACTCAACGGGATCGAGATCCCGAATCTTTGCTACCAGCCGCTTCTGCGTCCATGGGGTTCCTGCCGGATCTGCACCGTACAGATTCTCGGCAGACGGGGAGGGCTCATCGAATCCTGCACGACGCCGCTTGCCGAGGGCATGGAGGTCCTCACGCACTCCCCGGAAGTCATCCAGGCGCGGCAGTACATCCTCCAGATGTATCTCATCGACCATGCCCTTGACTGCCCGACGTGCGACAAATCCGGAGAGTGCTATCTCCAGGACAATACCTATCTCCACAACATCAACGCCAATCCCTATCGCCGCCCGAAACTGGCGCAACCGTACGAGCATTTCAGCGCCACCGTCGATTACAAATGGGACCGCTGCATCATGTGCCAGCGGTGCACCCGGGTCTGCGATGAGATGATCGGCGTGGTCGCCATCGAGACCGCCAACCGATCGCTCGAAGCGACCATCACCCCTGCGTTCGGAGCGGATCTCGCCGACACCACCTGCACGAACTGCGGCATGTGCATCGCCGTCTGCCCGGTTGGAGCACTGACGGATCGCCACTTCGGTCACCACCCGTGGGAGCTCGAGACCACTGAGACGATCTGCGGTTTCTGTGACGCCGGCTGCACACTGAACATCGAGTCGAACAGGGGTATCGTTCGCCGCACTAGTCATCTCTGGGACCGCGGTGTCAACCATGGATACACCTGTGAGTGGGGCAAGTGGGGACACGAGCAGGTCCAGGCTCCGGATCGACTCCTGTATCCGCGAGTCCGCGGTGACGACGGTGGAATGTACGAGGTGACATGGGAGCAGGTGATCGACGAGATTGCCGAGTCGCTCGCTCACCACCAGGGCGAAGCGTTCGCCGCCTTGTCAGCTGCCCAGTCCACCAATGAAGAGGCCTACCTGCTTCAGCAGTTCAGCCGCGCGGTTATGCAGTCGAACTCGGTGGATCGGCTGCTGACGCCTCAGCAGTCGGCGGTGGAACGGGCGACGCGAGCTGCGCTGGGGATTGATGTCGAATCGACAAACAATCTGCAGGAACTCTTCACCGCGGTGAAGAACATCATCGTCGTCGGGCCTTCCATATTCGCCTATGCGCCCATACCG
>DASYVY010000207.1:0-3223 GCA_035936535.1 Thermomicrobiales bacterium
CCATAGACGTTACCTGCCAGGCGGTCCATGGCAAGCGTCTCCTCAAACAGGGGGATGGCCTCGTCCACGTCGCCGCGGGAGGACAGGACCGTGGCGAGGTTAAGGTGTCCCGCCTTGAAGAGCCACATGTCGTTTGTCTCCCGCCCGATGGCGATCACCTCCCTGTGAGCCTCTGCCGCGCGGTCGAAGTCGCTTACGTCCGAGTAGGCAATCCCGACGTTGGTAAGCGCTAACCCGATGTACACCGGATCGCCGATCTCACGGAAGATGTCGACGGATTCGAGCATCTGCTCCAGGGCCCGTTCGATGGCTCCCTGCGTCTCCACCAGGATCCCGTGCCCAAGCAGAGCCTTGGCTCGAGTCCGCGTGCGCTGGGCAGTTCGCGGATGCCGCAGAAAACCTTCGAACAGCGCGAACGCTTCGCTGTGGTATCCACGTGTGTGGAAGAAGAAGAACAGCCCCATCCCAAGATCGACCGCATCCTCGATACGATCCTGGACACTCAACCACGCAAACGCCGCTCGCAGGTTGCCAAGCTCGGTCTCCACCAGGTCGAACCACTCCGACCTCCCGGAGCCGCGCAGCACCGCGAACGTGCGTTCCCCTAACGTAAGGCACCAGGCCGCGTGCGCATCCCGCGCCTCCGCCTCCTCCCCCTCAGCAATCAACCGCTCCAGCGCGAACTCGCGGATGGGCTCCAGCATCCGGAACCGGGGCTGCCCCTCCTCCCGCTCGGTCCACGCCAGCAGGCTCTGGTCGGCGAGGGCCTCCACGCCGTTGAGCACGGTGACCCAATCCTCTTCCCTGATGACCGCTGCGATGGCCTCAAGCGTAGCGCCACCAACGAAGACGGCCAGCCGGCGAAACAGCCATTGTTCCTCTGGGGAGAGAAGGTCGTAGCTCCAGCCAATCGCGTCCCGCATCGTGCGTAGCCGCGCCGGGGCGTCTCGGAACCCGCCGGTTAGCAGCGGCAGGATGTGCTCCAACCGCGCCTCCAGGCTCTCCAGGGGCAGGTGCGCGACCCGGGCTGCGGCCAGCTCGATGGCCAGTGGCAAGCCGTCCAGCCGCTGGCAGATCCTGGCCACCATCGGCGCATTTGACTGGGTCAGGATAAAGCCGCCCCGGGCCGCAGCCGCCCGCGCCTCGAAAAGGCGGATCGCAGCCGATCTCGCCAGTTGCTCCAGAGTACGGTCACGCGTGGGATCGGGCAGCATCAGCGGCGGCACCCCGACGTTATGCTCCCCGGAGAGGTGCAGCACGGCACGGCTGGTGACCAGCACTTGGAGCTGGGGGCAGGTGGCCAGGAGGGTCGCCACCAGGGGCGCGGCCTCCAGCACCTGCTCGAAGTTATCGAGGATCAACAGGACGCGCCGCCCATCCAGCACGGAGACGATGGCATCGGTGAGAGAGCGGCTGGCCTCCTCCCGAACAGCAAGGGCCTGACCGATGGCCAAGATGACGACGGCTGGGTCCCGCACCGGCGCCAGGGAAACAAAGGTGAGGTCAGCGACGTCTGCGGAGAGGGCAGTCGCCACTGCGAGGGCCAGCCGGGTCTTGCCGATTCCGCCAGGTCCCGTCAAGGTGACGAGCCGCACACCATCCCGCTCCAGAAGATCAACGGTCTCCCTGATCTCGCGCTCCCGCCCGACCAGCGGTGTCGGCGGGATTGGCAGCGTCGGGCGGACATGGGTGGGGAGGTCCGCCTGCAACGCGGCGGAGGCGCGGTTCCGGGCGGCCAGCAGGGTATCTCGTTGCGCTTGGTCCAGCGCCAACCCATCAGCAAGGAGCCGCACGGTCTCGAGTCGGGGCGCCATGCGGGCGCCGCGCTCCAGGTCACTAATTCCGCGTGCGCTCAATCCAGCAAGCTGGGCCAGCCGCTCCTGCGACAAGCCCGCCTTCACGCGGAACTCCCGCAACGTCCTCGCGAACGCCGAGCCTTCCTTCGCATCCATGGCGTTCCCACGCCCACTCCTGCGGCCGAGATTCGTTTGCCTAGACCCGAGTTTTCAGCATAGCAGCGGCTGGTGCCCGTGTCATCTTTCCGCTCCAGACCTGCTGCGTGGGTTATGCGTGGGTCCTGCTTTGACTAAACCGTACTTGAACCGATGTATCGCCGCGCTCGGGCCCGCATCCTGTGTATGCGTTCGTGAGCGAGCGACGCAGACGATCCATCCCACATAGAAGGGAGTCACCGATGACCGTGGGACCAAACCGGCCACCCGAACTGACCGCCCGCAGCAGGGTGAGGCCACCGTCATACCGTTCCTTCATCAACATCCTCGACAGGAGCATGACCGTGAACACGACCGGATTCCCCCGACCACGTCGCCCGTTTTTCCTGTTCAGGGCGATGGTCATCGCCACCATCCTCGTCACAAGCCTCCTGTTCCCGGTGTCACAGGGCGTCACAGCGTCCGCACCGGCAACCGACACGGGCGGTCCCGGCTCGGGATTGTCCAACGAAGCGACTGCCTTCCGCCTCTTCAACGATGTCTTCTCTGGCAAGAACGCCGCGGCCTGTCCCGAGCTCGTGGCCGAAAGCGCACGGATCTATACGCCCGACGGTGTCTATGCGGGGCATGAGGGCATGAACAGTTTCGTTGACGGTCTCCGGGCATCCTTTCCCGACGCCCGCTTCAGGGTGACGGACCTGGTGACAGATGGTGACACGGTGGTCGCGAGTTGGGTGATGACCGGAACGCAGGATGGGGCTTTCCAGGACATTGCCGCCACGGGAGCTTCCGTCTCGCTGAATGGGGTCACGATCCTGCGCTTCGAAGGTAGCATGATCGCCGAAGAATGGGTCGCCTATGACCGCCTGCACCTGGTGCAGCAGATTGAGGCCGGCAGTGATCCGCCCAACGTGTGTCCCCCGTGCTCTGGGCCGTGGTAGTCAGCGTTCGAGGTGAGCCGTGGGGTTGAAGTTAGGCTCCATAGGTGACATGGGACCGCCGGTAGCGCTGCAGCCATGCGCTACCGGCGGTATCCTTTGGTGACCGACGAACAGCGACAGTCATCCCAGGTCCCAGCAGAATGCATGGAACCAACACCGATAACCGATCGCGTCCAGCCGCCAAGCGGACGGGAAATAACGTCGCCGAGACGTCCCCCCTTGTCGGCCAACCCTGCCAAGGATGCCATTGCGGTTCAAAGAGCCGTGCCTTGAAATGCGCCATCCCACTGCCGGTCTCAGCTCACTCAATCGCTTGGCCCGGTACTTGTG
>DASYVY010000208.1:0-5429 GCA_035936535.1 Thermomicrobiales bacterium
CAAGTCAGCAGCGTACGAGACCCTCTACGATGTGCTGGTGATGGTCTCGGACCTGATCGCGCCGATCCTGCCGTTCACCAGTGAGGCGATGTACCAGAACCTGGTCCGCTCGCTTGAGCCGGGTGCTCCCACGTCGGTCCATCTGCAGGACTTTCCCTCCCCGAACCCCACGGTGATCGACCCCGAGCTGTCGCGGGCGATGTCGACCGTGCTCGAAGTTGTCCGGCTGGGGCGGTCCGCGCGGTCCGAGGTGAACATCAAAACCCGCCAGCCGCTCCCCGCGATCCTCGTCTATACCGCTGACCCGGCGAATGCTCAGGCGGTCGTCCGGCTCAAGGACCAGATTCTCGATGAGCTCAATGTCAAGGATGTGCGGGCGATGGAGGATCTCGGCGATGTCGTGTCTCACGACATCCGGCCGAACCTGCCGATACTCGGTCCCAAGTATGGCAAGCGGCTCGGCGCGATCAGGAGCGCTCTCTCAGGCATGGATCCGGCGAGCGTTGCACTATCGGTGGAGGCAGGCATGAGCATCGACCTGAACCTGCCTGATGGGACGTCGATTTCCGTGGAGCCGTCGGAAATCCTGGTCATGCTCCAGAAGCGTGAGGGCTATGCCGCCGCCCAGAGCGCGGCTGCGACCGTAGTTCTAGACACTACTCTGACGCCGGAGCTGGTCCAGGAAGGACTCGCACGGGATGTCGTCAGGGCCATCCAGGATGCGCGCAAGCAACTCGCCCTGGACATCGACGATCGCATCGTGCTGACGCTGGAGGGATCCGAGGCGATCACACAGGCGGTCCGCGCGTATGCCGAGTACGTGAAGCGGGAGGTCCTTGCGGATGACTTGCGGATCGCTTTGGAAGGTGACCAGGCAGAAACCGGGTGGCTCGATGTGAAGGTAGGGCCGGAGACTATTCGCCTACGGATCGATCGCGCCGGCTGAGCACCGTCCCGCGCTCTTGCGCCGGCATCTGCCCATGCACGCCAACATGACCGAGGACCAATCGTGGCAACCAAACTCGTGATCATCGGTCTTCCCGGTTCAGGGAAGACCACGGTATTCAATGCGTTGACCCGGGCCGAGGCCGCGACCGGCACGTACGGCGGTGGTGCCGACGAGCCGAACCTGGCCACCGTCAAGGTTCCGGATCCCCGTCTCGACCGGCTCACGGAGCTCTTCAATCCGCAGCGAAAGGTGCCAGCGGACGTCCAGTACCTGGACGTTGCGGGCATCGCCAAGGGCATCGCCGAGAAAGGCATGAGCGGTCAACTGCTTGGGCACCTCTCCCAGGCTGATGCGCTGGTCCACGTCGTCCGGGCATTCGACGATCCCAATGTTCCGCATGCCGAAGAAACCGTGGACGCGCGGCGCGACATCGAGACACTCAACCTGGAGCTGACGTTTAGTGATCTGGCGCTGATCGAAAAGAGGATTGCCCGGATCGAGAGCCAGATCGGCAAAACGCGGGGATCGGAACGCGACCTGCTCGACAGGGAACTGCTGCTCATGCGGAAGCTCCTGGCGGCGCTCGAGCAGGAAACGCCTCTCCGGGAACTTGTCGATGAGCTCGACGAGGACCAGACCAGGATGCTCCGGGGCTTTGGCTTCCTGACGGCCAAGCCGCTGCTCATCCTCCTGAACGTCGGGGAGGACCAATTGGGTGACGATGCCGCTACCCTGCTGGCATCGATGCGAGCGGCCTTCGCACGACCCGGAGTTTCGGTCGACACGATCGCCGGAAAGATCGAGATGGAGATCGGCCAACTCAGCGACGAGGACGCCGCCGCGTTCCTGGGCGATCTAGGAATCGAGGAGTCGGGCCTGGGCCGAATCATCCGGGAGTCATTCGACCTGCTCGGGTTGATGCCCTTTTTTACCGTTGGACCGGACGAATGCCGGGCTTGGACGATCCGGCGCGGCGCGGCCGCGGTGGAGGCGGCCGGCGAGATCCACACCGATATCCAGCGAGGATTCATCCGCGCGGAGGTCGTCAGCTACGATGCGATGATCGCCGCGGGATCGATGGCCGAAGTACGCAAGGCCGGCGAGCTGCGCCGGGAAGGCAAGACGTACGTCGTCCAAGACGCCGATATCATCAACTTCCTGTTCAACGTGTGAGCGGACGCGAAGGAACAAGGAGCGCGGATGCTGACGGACGGATCTGACGACGAAGGTTTCATCGACATCCAGCCGTGGCCGGTCCAGGAGTTGGTCGGCCGGCTCGTCTGCCTGACCAGTCTTGGCCGAAGAGGCGCCATCGAGGCCGAGGCAACGGGTGATCTCTTCGAGGCGGAGACCGATCGGTTCGATCTACAAGCGTGGGCGGAACTCGAGCTTGGCCCGTGGCTCTCCACCACCGAAGCCCGGATCCTGCGCACGCCCGTCTCCGGGTTGAGCGACGATGACCTGGCGGCCTGCGCGGACGCGCTGTCGGCTTCCTGCGCGATTGGGTGGGCGGTGCGTGTCCTGCCGGATACCACGCTCCGCGTCGCACTGGACAATGCCGACGAATTGCGCGTGCTCGAATGGAGCCCGGGCCCATGGCGCAAGGTTCGGGAGATCACCAGGCAAGTCCGGCTCCGCAGCGATCAGGAACTCGCCGACGAACGGGAGAAATGGGACATCGTGGTCTGGCGACTCTCGCTGTTCCAGGACGCAAACGATGATGCAGTTGACCAGGCCGCATTGGTGGACGTACTCGCGGAGGTTACAGAACTCGGCAAGCTGCGGACCGACGGCACCGATCTGGTGACCGATGACGGAGCGCCATTCTCGGCGTTTGCCGAAGAGGAGCTCGCCAAGCTGGAGCATCATGCAGCTCTGCGCCTGCGAGCGCTCAACTGGGTCTGCGGTCTTGGCCAGGACTGGGACTCGGCGCCACTTATCCTTGACTGACCCCGGTTGGCACCACGGACGCGAACGCTGCGAGGGAAGCAGCGAGGAACCGTCTGATTTTAGTGGGATCCTTGACGCCGGCTGTCTCGACACCGCTGCTGACGTCGACGCCGAACGGCAGCACCTGTTGGACGCTCGCGGCCACATTCTCCGGCGTCAATCCGCCGGCCAGCATCAGAGGATAACGCTCGGCCAGCCGGGCAGCGAGCTCCCAGTCGGACCGAAGACCTGTGCCGCCATAGTGGCCATCAACGTAGGCATCGAGGAGGATCGCCGCGACTGGTCGTCGATGTTCCAGCCATGGATCGATCACGCGTCGGGCTTCCTCTTCACCGGATCCGGGCTTGATCCTGATCGCCTTGATCACCGGAACCTGAAGTTGGTCCAGCAATTGCGGCGACTCATCCCCGGACAATTGGATCATGTCGATCCCGGATTGCTCTACAAGAGCGTCCAAGGTCCGGGCCGTTTCGTTGACGACCACACCCACGACCGAGACGTGTGGCTTGGCCTCCGCGAGCGAGTCACGGATCAGACGTACCTCAGTCGGGTCCACGCGTCGCCGGGAAGGCGCGAACATCATTCCCAGCGCACCCGCTCCGAATCTAATAGCAACTTCGGCCGTCTGCAGGTCGCGGATGCCGCATATCTTGACGGTCGGATTTGCGAGCACCAGATCAGGCATCGGCGCGGTATCTCCTAGGAACACCAGCCAGGGCACGCACCGCCTCGGCCCGGTTCGAACTGACGATCAGGGACTCGCCAACAAGGATGGCGTCGACTCCCGCATCGGCCATGCGCTCGACATCCTTGACGCTTGAGATCCCGCTCTCACTCACGAGCGTCATATCGCTCGGCGCGAGGGACGCCAGTGTTTCGGTCGCCGCCAGGTCAACGTCGAGGGTCTTGAGATTCCGGTTGTTGATGCCGACCAGCGTCGCGCCAAGGGCTACGGCGCGATCGAGCTCCATCTCGTCGTGGACTTCGACTAGCGAGTCGATGCCAAGGTGCCTCGCATACCCGAAAAGCTCACGCAGTAGCCCATCCTCGAGTGCGGCGACGATGAGCAGGATGCAGCTGGCGCCCCAGGCTCTCGCCTCGTCGATTTGATATGTATCGACCGTGAAATCCTTGCGAAGCACACCGACGGCTGGATCGGTCGCTCGTGCCCGCTTCACCACCGCCTCGAGGTCCGCCAACGATCCCTCGAAAAAGGGTCCGTCGGTCAGGCAGGAAATGGCCGCGGCTCCGCCGCCGATGTAGTCCTGTGCAACCGTCGCCGGATCGATCTCCACGGGGAACCGTCCCTTGGATGGCGATGCCCGCTTGATCTCCGCGATCACCGCCAGGCGATCCCGCCTGAGGTTTCGCTCGAAATCCACCGGCGCTGGTTGACGGGCGATCCGCTCCAGCAATTCGCTCCTTGGAGTCTGACGCTTTCGCTCCCGCAGGTCTTCCGCGGTCCGCTTGATGATCCGGTCGAGGACTGTCCCCGAGGCCACGCCTCCCATGTGCCTCATGCGGGCACCTCTTCCCGCTCCGCCACCAGCCGTTGCGTGTAGTCGACCAGCCGCTCCATGGACGCCTGCGCCTCACCGGAATCAATCGCCCGCGCCGCCATCCGCACCCCTTCCGCGAGCGTGGACGCGCCATTCGCGGCGTAGATGCCCGCACCCGCGTTCATCAGCGTCACTGTCCGACGGGGACCTTGTTCTCCAGAGAGGATCGCCCTGGTGATCGCGATATTGCGCTGCACATCTCCGCCCAGCAAGGATTCCGGCGGGCCTGTCTCCAGATCCAGATCGCTCGGGGAGATGTCGTATTCGCGGATGGTGCCAGCACTCCGGTCCCATTCGGTGATGCGACTCGTCCCCGCTATTCCAATCTCGTCGAGTCCTTCCCCGGAATGCACAAGCACCGCCCGCTCGCTTCCGAGCGTGGAGAGCACTTCCGCCAGATCACGGGCGACGCCCGGCACCCCCACACCGATCAGCTGATGACGCGCCCCGGCGGGATTCGTCAGTGGAGCGACGATATTGAAGACGGTCCGGATGCCGATTTCGCGCCGGGCTGGCCCTACGAACCGCATCGCGGGATGGAACGCCGGCGCAAACATGAAGCCGATCCCGACATTCTCGACACAGGCGGCGACCTCCCCCGGGGTCAGCTCGATCCGGACGCCGAGTCCCTCAAGGAGATCCGCCGATCCACAGAGGCTGCTCGCCGCGCGGTTTCCATGCTTGGCGATGCGCACACCGGCGGCGGCTATCGCGAACGTTGCCGTGGTCGAGATGTTGAACGTGTTGGAATGATCCCCTCCGGTGCCGCACGTGTCGAGCAACGGACGGTCCACCGCGTCAACCTCGACCTTGAGCGAGTGGTCCCGCATTGCCTGAGCGAATCCGGCGATCTCGGCCGTCGTTTCCCCTTTCATCCGCAGGCCAGTCACCAATGCACCGATCTGCGCCCCTGTGACCTGGCCCGTCATGATCGCGTCCATGGCGGCAGTGGCTTCGGCACGGTTGAGCTC
>DASYVY010000209.1:0-2258 GCA_035936535.1 Thermomicrobiales bacterium
GACATGCCCACGGAGGTCACTAACCCGACGGGGAAACGGCGCAAGACGCTCGCCACTTCAATCGTCGCGGTTTCGTCGTCCCGCTCGACCACGGGTGGGGCGTCCGCGTCGAGACCATTGACGAAGCTGCGCTGGGCGATCTCCCTGGTGAGTGCCACTCGAGTGCCCTGCCAGGGATCCGTCCCCTCATCGATGGACGGCGCAAGGCCAAGCTGTGCCGTAAGACGCGGCACAACCACCACGCAAGCTGCGCCGTCGTTCGTTCGCGCGAACGCGACGACGTTGCTGGCGCGGGGGCCGGTCGCCTCCAGCGGAAGATAGTCGCCCAATGAGAACAGATCCGGCTGGCGTGCCCGGAAGTCGAGCACCCGGCGCGATACCGCAAGCTTGACCGCACCATCCTCCCGGGCACGCCACAGGCTCGCGACATCGGCATCCACGTCCAACAGCGCCGCGCGACGCCCGAAGTCAACCGGGCGGCGATTGTCGGGATCGACCAGGCTGTCGTCCCAGACCTCCGTCCCCTGGTAGAGATCGGGAACGCCGGGTACTGTCAGTTTCAGCACCTGCTGGCTTAGGGCATTGATCAGCCCGCTGTCGCGGACCCGCTGGTGAAACGTTCCGAGGTCATCGACAAAGGCTCGCGACCGACGCCGATCGAACAGGCCGGTCACAAACGCGATCAGCGCCGCCTCGTACTCCTCATTCGGATTCACCCAGTTCGTGAACTGGTTCGCCTCACGACAGACCTTGATCATGTAGTCGCGTAGCCGCTCGGCATAGACGGCGGTCTGGGCCGGTGTGGACGGCTCCAGCGGCCAGGTCCCGATCAGCGTCTGGTAGAGCACATACTCATCGACGCGGCGAGGCGCGAGCATGCCATCGACCCTCCGCTTGAGCTTCCGGTTCATCCGGCTCCAGCGGTTGATCGCCGCTCGCCATTCGGTCGGGATTTCACTGAGCACCGTGATCCGGGCACGCACATCCTCGCTGCGTTTGGTGTCGTGCGTCGACGAATTGATCATGGACCGTGGCCAGTTCCGCCTTCGCGCACGATTCTGACGGTGGAACTCCTCAGGACTCGTCCCGAATTTGCTCGGGTCACCACCGACCTCGTTCAGCGCCGTCAGCCGGTTGAAGCGATAGAACGCCGTGTCTTCCAGCCCCTTCGCCATCACGGGCCCCGACAGTTGCTGGAGCTTCATCGCGAAGCGACAGCGGCTGTCACGATGATGAATCACATCATGCGCCTCGTGGCTCAGCAGGGCATCCTGGACGAAGTCGAAGACCGTGGCGTCCAATGCCGGGTTGCGCCGTTTCGCCAGCTGCACCGCCTGCTCCACGTAGCGTCGATCCACCGGCGCCGCTCCGTCCTCGGCGCATGTCGAGTACGTCCGGTAGACCGAGAAACAGGCGAGGATCTCCCGGAGCGCGTCCCGGAGATTGTTGAGCGTAAAGTCGCGGGATAACCGGTCCTGCTCGGAGATCCGGTTCAGCACGTTGGTCAGGACGTTGACTTCGCTGGCAAACGCTTCCCGCATCATCCGGTGTTTCATGTCGTGGACCAGCTCCGGGAAGCGGATCCGATCGCCGGTGAAGCGGGCGTAGATGCGGTCGAACAGCACACGGGATTCCGGATCCACGAACAGACCGGTAGTAGCCTGCGCGAATTCGTAGCCGACGGTTCCGGCCACGGCCCAGTCATCGCGCAGGGATTCGCCCTGCTCGAGGATCTTCTCCGCCACGACGTAGATCGGGAGGCGTCCTCGCTCCGAGATGATCCCGTCTAGCACCGCTTCGATTTCAGCGCGAACGTCAACTGAGATAGCGTCCCAGTCTCCCTCCTCGGCGGCATCCGGCTGCTCTCTCGCCCAGGCCGCGCGAGTCACCTCGACCATCGCCTCCCGCTGTAGGGTCCTGAAATATGTCGCCGGATCCCAGAGACCGTCGGGATGGTCGATCCGTACCCCATCGACCTTGCCCTCCGCGATCAGCGCGAACAGCAGACGATGGGACTCCCGGAACACGGGCTCCTCTTCCTGGCGGATCGCTGCCAGAGTATTGATCGCGAAAAAGCGGCGGTAGTTGATTTCCTCCGCCGCAACCCTCCACGAGCTGAGCCGGTAGTACTGGCGGTCGAGCACCTCATCGAGCGCATCGAACGATTGTGGATCGCCCGGTTCCCCGTTGAGCGCGATCACCGTCTCGGTGAGTGCCTCCCGGATCGGCGGCGAACCTTCCGTCAGGGTCTGCAATCG
>DASYVY010000210.1:0-2123 GCA_035936535.1 Thermomicrobiales bacterium
CCAGGGTCATGAGCGAGATTCCCTCGGCTACCGCACTCCTCGCGGATGCCCGGGCGCTGGCACAGGATCCGGAATGAGGCAGGGTCCTCCAGATCACCGATCGACGGGATCACCGGACGTTTCCGTACGCACATGATCGGCTCCGCACCGGAACTTCAGCGTACGCGCGGGGGCTTCCTGCCCATGCGTTCGACATCGAGCATCTGGAATTGCGACCGGCAGACCTGGATCGTGGGACGTCGTCCCTGATCGAGGTCATCGCCCGCGCGAGGGGATGCTTGATCAAAGACGGCGCGGTTCGGCTCGCTGCCACGGTGGAGACCTTTGATGAGATTTACGCTCTCTGCTCCGCGCACGGTAGGGCAGTTCAACGGGCACGACATCATTGTCGTGAGGGCGCTTGACGAGTTCATCCGGCATGTGCACGAGGAGACGAACGATGCTTTTCTGGTGCTCCTGAACGTGGAAACTTGGATGCGGGATCAGACCGTCGATGTCGGACCGGGCGAGCTGCCTATCGTTCCCCGGTGTATCAAGCATCAGCCGTTCGCGGCGGAGGATACCCACCTGCTCCTGATCGAGCCGACGGGTCCACCCGATACGGGAGACCTGGCGACCGCACAACCGCGACGGATGATGCCGAACGTGCAGTCGTGATCAAGCGGGCGCTGCTGACCGGGATGTCCGCAACGGGCAGGTCCACCGTCATCGGCGAATTGGCCTCACGGGGCAGGCGGGCGGCCGATACGGATGACAACGGATTCCAGGTGTGGACGTGTCCAGGGACGGAATGGCCCTGGCGGGAGGTAGGCCGCCGGTCATTGATACGAGCGGACCATCATCCTAGGCAATCGCCTTCCCGGCAGGACAGGATGTGGCGTTCATGGTATCGGAGATTGGTGGCGGGCTGTGCCGGGACTCGCGAGCACCCGGAAGCGGGGTGCATCGTGGCGCGCCCCGCTTCCATTCATTCATCTCACTCGTCTGGCACGGCCAGGACAAGCGGGTTCGGCGGTCAGTCGTCTCCGGCCGCGGCGGAATCGACGACCTGCACGGCGCGAACGACGGTGCGCTCGTTGTAGAGACTCTCGGCGGCGTCCCATTCCCCGCCGCAGGTGATCAGCGTCAGGGTCGGCTCATCGGCGTTGCCGATCACCTCCGCGGCCGGTTCGGCAAAGGCGTCCTCCTGCGTCACGCGTTCGACCGCGTATGTCGCCTCGGTCCCGTCCTCCCCGGTGAGCACGATCGTGTCGCCCGGCCGCAGGGTGGCGATCCGGCCGAAGACCGCCTCCGGCACGTTCCACCAGTTGAGGTGGCCGGCGATCACGATGTTGCCGATCTCCCCGATCCGGGCCGATTCCTTGTACCAGGCGGCGTCCTCGGGGCCGGTCGGCTGCTGCATTTCGCCGCCCACGGTTTCGAGGACCTCGATTCCGGCATCGACGCTGATCGACTCGATCATGATCCGCACCGGGACATCGCCGCGGACGCAGGAATCCGCGGCGCTGTGGCCGCGCCGCTCATCGATCAGCGAGGCCTCACCGGTCGCGATCGCGATGTTCGGGTCATCGGCGACCGGAGTCTCCGCATCCTGCTCGCCAGCGTTGTCATTGTCCTCGGCCCCGGGCTCACCGCCCTCGGCCCCGGCTGTGGGGGTTCCTTCGTCCGGCAGGCACAGCGCGAGATCGGGCGTGGCGTCGGCCCCGGTATCGCCATCGCCCGTGTCCTGGGCGATGGCTGGCGCAATCGCCAGCAGCCCCGCCAGGGCCGCCAGCGCCACCAGTGGTCCGATCGCAAGGGCGGGACGGAGCCGGCCCCGTCCCGGGAGCCCCATGTGACCCTTCGCTGCTGGGCGTTGCCCTGTCGAGAGGGTTGCGCGCAGCCGCCGCAGGGTCAGAAGGGCGAACCCGAGCAGGGGCGCGACCAGCGGCACGAGCAGCGAAGCAACGGACGGGAGCGCGACCGGACCAGTCCCGGTGCCGGAGTCAGACGGCCCCACACCCGTGTTCGGATACTTGACCGGCGGCTTCTTGCCGCTCGGTGGTGGGTCGAGCTCGCAGTTGTAGACCTTGACGATCGTCTCCTCATTGGCGTTGATCGCGAACGATTCCTTGTCGCTGTTC
>DASYVY010000211.1:0-6286 GCA_035936535.1 Thermomicrobiales bacterium
CAGCAGTTGGTTGAGCTCGTGATCGCGGCAGACCTGCACGAAGCCCTTGCCGACCGCGACATCTTCATCCGCCTCCAGCAGGTTCTCCGCCGCATCGTTCATTCGCAGCACAAGACCTTGCTCGTCGGTGAGCACCACACCGTCCGTCAGTCCGGAGAGCACGGCTTCCAGCCGCAGACCGGTCTGTTCCAACGCACTCAGCGACGAATGAAGCTCCTCCGTCATGGCGTTGAATGCATGGCCCACCTCGGCCAGCTCACGCGTTTCGGCCGGAACTACCCGAGCCTCCAGGTCTCCCCCCGCGACTGCATGCGCCTGGCGTCTCAAGTCCTCAAGTGGTCCCGCGATCCGACCGGCGATAAACCACGCGATGCCGATCGTCATCGCAATCGCCACCGCCGCAGCCAACAGGGTCAATCGCCGCACCCGATCGACCGTCGCGTCGATTACATCAACCGGGACCGCTACCCGCGACACCATCCCAGGGACTTCATCGATCGCGACCGCGACGTAGAGGTAATCCCGGTCGACGGTGCTGCTGGTCCGCTGGTCCTGGCCGAGGCCCGCTCGAGCCGCCTCGACGATCTCCGGGCGCGAGCCGTGGTTCTCCATCCTTGCCGGGTCGCCACTCGTGTCGGCGATCACCGTCCCGTCCGCGCCGACGATGGTGACACGGGAGTTCAGACCGGTCTCGATATCCGCGATCAGGGTAGGGACCCGGGAGGTATCTCCGCGTTGCTGCACCTCCCGGCCTACGACCTCGCCAATCAGGAACGCCTGCGCTTCCAGCTCATCCGTCAGCCGCTCCAGGTAGAGGTCGCGGGCCTGCGCGCCGAGGTACACGCTCAGGGCGAGGAGCACTGCGGAGACCAGCACGACGAACGGCAGCGCCAGCCGGAATCGCAACGAGACCGGGAGAATCGGGAGTTTGGCGGCGAGAAAGGCGGCGCCCCTGGTGCTGCCCGGTTTGGGAAAACTCCTAGCTCGCATGCTGGGCGACGAATCGGTAACCATGGCCGCGCACGGTCACGATCCGCAGCGGCTCCGCCGGATCGGTTTCGATCTTCTGCCGAAGCCAGCGGACATGCACATCAACGGTCCGCGTATCCACCGGGTGGAGATACCCCCAGACTTCGCGCAGGAGTGCCTCCCGCGTCAGCACGATCCCGGGATGGCGTGCGAAGTACACCAGCAGCTCGAATTCCTTTGGCTTGAGGTCGAGCGGTGTGCCCGCCAGTAGTGCCTGGCGCCGGGGGATATCGATCGTCAGATCACCGGCCTGCAGCGTTTGCCCGGAATGACCTTCGTCATTCGGCGCCGGTCCCCCGGAAGTCGGAACGGCCTCGCGCTGCCGCCCCCCGTTTACGTCGCCAGGCACGGCCACGACCTGGGCCATGCGAGCCCGTCGCAGCATCGCCCGCACCCGGGCGACCAGCTCTCGCATGGCAAACGGCTTCACGAGAAAATCGTCGGCGCCAAGCTCGAGCCCGACCACGCGGTCAATCTCCTCGCCACGCGCCGAGAGGAGCAGGATGGGAACGGTCGATTCTTCCCGGATCGTCCGGCAGACCTGGAAGCCATCGATCTCCGGAAGCATGATGTCCAGCACGACGACGTCGGGTTGCAGCGAACGGGCCATGTCGATCGCCGCAACGCCGTCCGATGCGAACGAAACATCCAGGCCCTCGCGCCGAAGATTGAAGGCGACGGTGTCCCGGACGTTCGGCTCGTCATCGACAATCAGGATCCGTGGGCGGCTCTCGCCTGCCTGGCCCCACTGCATGCTGCTCCTCGTCTCTCATGGAGATTCGCGACCGTTCAGCCACGTTCGCGAGCGTTGACCTGAGTATACGGGGCATGGCAGGCATCAACGCCACACCGGCGTCGCTGCGGAGCAAGCTTCAGGCACATGGGCCAGAACCATGCGGCCGCAATCCAGAGCACCCTGATATCCCGGGTCGCGGGTCAGCACCGGGAGGTGCGGGATCGACTTGCCGCAGAGGGGCTGCGCGTGCGAACGGCGCCGATCCTTCGATTATGTTGCCTTATGGACCCAGGCCACTGCCCCCGCTTCGTCTCCCCTTCTTGCTGGCCCCGCCAACCCGCCCGACCCGGGCGTCCGCCCAAGCCAGCTGCCGGAGCGCTCCCAGAACGGGCTATCGCTGAGGATCGTCGTGGACGAGTTCCACGGTACGGGTGAGCTGATCCGGATCCGTCTCCGGCAGAATGCCATGACCCAGGTTGAAGATATGGCCGGGCCGACCACCTGCCCGTCGCAGCACGTCGCGCGATGCCGTCGCGACAACCGGCCAGGGCGCCATCAGGATCGTTGGATCGAGATTGCCCTGGATGCCGGTCGCGAAGTCAAGCGTTTTCCAGGCGACATCGAGTGGCAACCGCCAGTCCACGCTGACCATATCCGGCCCGGTATCACCAACTGCCCGAAGGAGCTGCACGGTGCCTGTGCTGAAGTGGATCGTCGGCGCGGAGCCACGCAGGGCATCGAAGATCCGTGTTGTGTACGGGGCGACGCTGGTGCGGTACGCCTCCGCATCGAGCAGCCCCAACCACGAATCGAACAGCTGGACGGCATCGGCCCCGGCGACGATCTGCCCCTTGAGATATCGGATTGTCACGTCCGTCAGCTTCGACATCAGCTCATGCCATAGCTCCGGCTGCCCATACATCAACGCCTTGGTCCGTGGATACTCCCGGCTTGACCGCCCTTCGATCAGGTAACACGCCAGGGTAAACGGGGCGCCCGCGAATCCCAGGCTTGCCGCCCGCTCCCCCAGCTCTCGCCGCAGCAGCCGCAACGCATCGAGAACGTAGGGCGTCCCTTCGTCCGGATCGACGACCCGGATTCGCGAGACGTCCTCGGCCGTCCGGATCGGGTGAGCGATCACCGGCCCAACGCCGGGCTGGATCTCGAAATCCACCCCCATGCCTTCGAGTGGCAACATGATATCGGCGAACAACACCGCTCCATCGACCCCGAACCTCTCGACGGGCATCATCGTCGCCTCGACAGCGAGCTCCGGCGTGCGAGCGACCTCGAGGAAGCTATGACGCGCGCGGAGTGCGCGGTATTCCGGCAGGCAGCGACCGGCCTGGCGCATGAACCAGACGGGTGTTGCATCGACGTCCTGTCGACGTGCGGCGGCCAGTAATCGCTGGCGACCGCTCATGGTGGCGGGCAACGGGCCGGGGACGGATTCGGTCATGATGCCTCTTTACGCAACGCGGCTCCTGTGAGGAGCATGAACAGGGAGAAAACGATGAGGCACGCGGGACCTAGTCGTCGTGGAGCCATCCGGCGGCCTCCCTGGCGTGGTAGGTGATAATCCGGTCCGCGCCGGCGCGCTTCATCGACAGCAGCGTCTCCAGCGTCACTCGACGCTCGTCGATCCAGCCGAGACGACTCGCAGCCTTGATCATCGCGTATTCCCCGGAGACGTTATACGCCGCAATCGGAACATCGAAGGCATCGCGCGCCGTCCGGACGATGTCCAGGTACGACAGCGCGGGCTTGACGATGATCGCATCTGCCCCTTCCTCGAGGTCGATCGCAATCTCCCGCATCGCTTCCCGGGCATTGCCCGGATCCATCTGATGCGATCGCCTGTCACCGAACGCGGGCGTGCTCTCCGCCGCCTCGCGAAATGGACCGTAGTAAGCCGACGAGTACTTGGCGGCATAGGACATCACCGGTGTCGACGTGTGCCCGGATCGATCCAGCGCCGACCGGATCGCCGCCACCCGACCATCCATCATGTCGGACGGGGCAACGATGTCCACGCCGGAGTTGGCATGGCTCACGGCCGTCCGCGCCAGCAGGGGCAGCGTGGCATCGTTGTCCACCTCGCCATCGATCAGGATCCCGCAATGCCCGTGATCGGTGTACTCGCAGGCGCAGACATCGGTGATGACGAGCATCTCCGGTGCCCGCTCCTTGATCTGGCGGACCGCCCGCTGCACGATCCCTTCCGGATCGAACGCGCCGCTGGCGGTTGGGTCCTTGTGAGCGGGAATCCCGAACAGCAGCACCCCGGGGATGCCCAGCCCCTGCAGTTCGTGGAGTTCCCGGTCGAGCTGGTCGAGCGAAAGCTGATACTGGCCCGGCATCGACGAGATCTCGCGCCGGACGTTGTTCCCTTCGACCATGAACAGTGGATAGATAAAGTCCCGCGCGGTCAATCGCGCTTCCCGCGCGAACGCCCGCAGCGCGGGCGAGCGCCGCAGGCGGCGAGTGCGGCGAAAGCCAAGGGCATCACCGGCATATCGCTCGGCGGTCGGCACAGCGCCTCGGGAGAGACGGTCACGCATGGGAAGCCTCGGATTCAGTAGCCAAAACAGGGATTGTCGCTCCACCGGAGAAATACCGCGTCACCGCCTCTACAACGCCATCCGCGCTCGGGCGAGTGGCGAGCGCATGCACCGGGAGCTCGGCATCAGTCATCGCGGCGGCAGTGGTTGGACCGATCGCGACCAGGCAGGCACCGGACAAGGCGGCCAGATCCGTCCCCAGCAAGCGACGCATCGCCCGCGCCGAGGACGGCGAGGCAAACGTCACCACGTCGATCTCGCCCGCCCGAACACGATCCCGGCTCTCCGGGTCGATCTCCGTCGCATCGACCGTCCTGTAGGCCTCGACGGTATGGACCTCGGCTCCACGAGCACGCAGGGCCTCGGGAATATCCTTGCGGGCCCGGTTTCCGAACAGGCAGAGCACCCGCCGCCCGCTCACGTCCGTGCTCGTCATTGCCCGGATCAGCCCTTCGCCGCGCTCATCCTCCGGCTCGATGGTCACGCTGAACCCGATCTCGCGCATGCGCGTCGCCGTCTTCTGCCCAACCGCCGCAACCTGGACCGGCCAGTGTCCCGATCCCAATTCCTGGCGTTCCTGGCGCGCGAAGCCGGCGAGTGCATCGACGGCATTCCCGCTCGTGACGATCAGCCAGTCGTACGCTCCCCGCCGTGCGCCAGACAGCGCCTGATGGAGGCGAGCAGGATCGGCGGCTGGTTCGACAACGATGGTCTCGACGTGACGGGCGATCGCTCCATGTGCCTGGAATTCCGCGATCAGCGGTTCGGCCACTGCCCTCGTCCCGGTGACGAGCACGTTCCTGCCGTGGAGCAGGCGGTCTTCCCCCGCAGCGGGAGTCCCGTTAGGAGAAGCGGCGGTGATCGCCCGCATCAGCGTCTGGCTGATGGCCCTCACCGAGAAGTCCGCCGCGGCTGGCGGGAATTCGTCATAGACACGCTCGACGTGTGATCCATCGTCGTTGCCGAGCATTGCCCAGAACCGCACGACTTCCCGGCCGTGCAGGGTTTCAAGCCGGGCGTGCGCGCCGATAGGGGCCGTGCAGCCGCCGCCGACATTCCGCAGGAACGCTCGTTCACTCGCAACCTCGACCATCGTGTGGTCGTCTGCAAGGGATGCGGCAATCGCTGCTGCCGGATTCGGAGCCGCGCGCGTCTCGATCGCCAGCACTCCCTGACCCGGCGATGGGGTGAAGCGGTCCACAGGCAGGTACTCGGTGATGCGATCCTGCCATCCCATCCGGATCAGGCCCGCCGCGGCAAGGATGATCGCATCGTAAGTATCGGTTGCGGCTTTGCCGAGCCGCGTATCGATATTGCCGCGAAGATCGACGATCCGTGCGTCCGGTCGCAACTGCCGAACCTGCGCCGCCCGCCGCTGTGATGAGGTACCGATGACCGGATCAGGCGGCAAGGCATCCAGTCCCAAGCCATGCCGCGAGACAAGCACGTCCCGGGGGTCCTCGCGCTCCGTGAACGCGCTGATCGCGAGACCTTCGGGGGACAGCGTTGGCAGATCCTTGGTGGAATGGACGGCCATGTCGATCCGGCCCGCCAGCAGCGCCCGTTGCAACGCGGATGTGAAGACGCCGCGCCCGCCGATATCCGCCAAAGGCGATTCCTTGTCCAGGTCACCTTCGGACTGGACGATCTCTATGGAGAACTGCAGTGAGGGATAGTGGTGTGTCAGCGCCCGTTGGATGTGCCGAGCCTGCCAGAGCGCAAGGGCGCTTCCGCGGGTACCGATCCGGATAATTGATGGCACTGTCGGCGAGCTTGTGGGCGGGAGTACAGGTTGGGACACTGGAGGATGCCTGACGTGGCGCGACGACGGGTCACTACCCCGCGCTTTGCCTTGATTCTAGGAAGGTCGGAGCAGCGGTGCAACCGGATCAGACCTGCATGCCCTACCTGACAGAGCCTGCCAAAGGCGTATGGTATACTTCTCTGTCTGGGTGCCATG
>DASYVY010000212.1:0-4229 GCA_035936535.1 Thermomicrobiales bacterium
GCATGTTCCCGCAGCATGTCGCACAGTTGCTCCGTCGATGTCACCGCCGGCACCCCGAGCCAGTAATCGGTGACCGACCTGTCCGGTTGCCGCTTGACGTACCGGGTCGTCCGGATCCGATCCTCCGGCCCGGCCAGGAAGTAGAGATCGTTGGCGACCGTGTCGTCATCGAAGGTGAAGAATGCCGCCGGTGGCAGCGACACGAAGATCGGCTGGCCGGGCTCGTGGCGTTCGGCGACATAGGCCATCGCTGGAAAGAAATCGGGATCGTCGTCGGGGAACTCCATCCGCCACCGCGACGCCTGCAGGAGAAACACGATCGTCGGGAACAGCAGCATCGCGACCAGGAGGCCCCGCATCGAAAGGGCGCCGAACAGGTGCGTGCGGGACGAGATCCGCGCGATGTGCCACGCCCCGACGGCGATCAGCACGTAGCCGAGCGGCAGGATGTGCACCAAGTAGCGGGACTGCGCCCCCTCCGCGGCAAGGGCGGCGATGAGCAGGATCGGCCCAAAGTAGAGCGCGATGATCGCGAAGATCGCACGGCGCTCCATGAGCATGCGGGGTGACCGGATCTGGAGGTATCCACCGATCAGGAGGCCGCTGATCGCCACCACATAGGGCGCCATGACGCCCCACAACTGGCTCCCATGCCAGGTCTTCTCCCAGACCTTGAGCGTGACCTCCGCGTTGATGATTTGTTCCAGGTTGAAGAGGTGGTCGCCGACGAACCCGGCGCCGCCCTCGTTGTTGGTGGTGGTGCTGCCCACGCCGACGAGGCTGCCGAGAATCGTCAGCAGGATGGGCGCGATCACCGCCAGCGCACCGGCCGTGATCAGGCGGCTGTGCTTGCCGAACAGGTCCAGCCCCCAGATCATCCCGGCCACCAGGATCATCGATGGCAGGATCATCCAGATCCCGATATGGGTCAGCGTGCCCAGCCAGAACAGCGCGACCATCGCGTAGCGGACGGGGATCCGGCCGATCCGGGCGTCGGTTCCGTCCTGGATGAGGACCAGGAAGCAATAGGCGAGCGCCGTCGTCTGGATCGTGAGCAGGCCGTACGGGCGGACCCAGATACTCCAGGTGATCATCGACGGGTCGAGGCCGACACCGGCGCTGGCGAACAGGCTCGCCAGGACCGAAGCGGTAATACGGGCCGTGATCAGGTAGACCAGCACGACGACGCTCAACGACGCCAGCAGGTTGACGGCCTGGAGCGCGCTCAGCAGCTCGGCCCCGGAGAACAGGAAGGAGAAGGGCGCGCCAAGGTACGAGATCAGCGTTCCCTGCAGGTAGAGCACGTCCGATGGCAGGAGCGGAATCCCCTTGGTGGCGACCATCTCGATCGCCAGGAGGGTGGCTGGCTCGTCGATGTGCGGGAGCAACTGGGCCCAGGTGATCACCCGGACGGCGAGCGCCATGAGCAGCACCAGCAATCCCAGCGCGGCCAGGGGGCGGTTTTTGAGAAACGGATCGAACGGTCCCGCCGGGACGGGCCGTGAGGCGGGGAGCCTGGCCGGAAGCGCGGGCTGGCAGACGAAATGTCGCTTCCGATACACACTGCGCCGCACTTGACAGGCTCCTGACAGGGGATCGGCGGGTGTGTACGGGACACGGCTGCCGGGCATGAGCATGCAGGCGCGATGCACGAGAAGAGGTTACGGACGTGCGCGATGCCTGCCCTGATGGGACATGGTGTGTGCCCAGTCGGAGAGTCTAGCATTGTCCGGTGCCCCGCTTCCAAGCATCCCGGCCGCGCTGGAACAACTGGCACCGGGTGCTGTCGATGCGCCGGGCCGCGGGCGTTGTCCGCGAACGTTCGGCCATCGCCTGGCGGGATGGCCAAATCCGGCGAGGGCACGGCCTATACTGCCCTCTGACAATGCAATGCTGTCGGCTGAAAGCACGCCGACTCTGGCCGGACGGACCCTTCCGGGAAGGAGGGACCGTCCGGCCCTTGATTGATCGGGATCAGAGGAGACGGTCGTTTGGGTCACATACACGCGGTTCGTGAGACGGTGCCATCACCGGGGCGGGTGATCCAGCGGCGGGACCTCATCGCACTCGCAATCCTGATCGGCCTGACCGCGATCATCATGATCCACCGGTGGATCTTCGACGACTGGACCGGTCGCCACGACCTGCTCGCCTTTTTCATCCCCTGGTACGGTTACCTCGGCGATCGTCTCGCGGCCGGGGACATCCCCGGCTGGAACCCCTATCTGTTCGGGGGCTCGCCATTCGCCGGCGACCCGGAATCGGGCTGGATGTACTTTCCGGCGATGCTGATGTTCCCGTTCCTGCCGGTGATCGCCGCGATCAAGGGGATGATCCTTCTCCAGCTGCTAATCGCCGGTACCACGACCTATGCGTTTGCCCGCGTGCTGGGTCTCGGCGCCCTGGCCTCCCTGTTGAGCGCCGTCGTCTACGAGTTCGGCCCGTTTCTCTTTGTCCAGACCGATTGCTGCACGGTGTCCTCCCAGTTGTCGGCCTGGATCCCGGCCGGCCTGCTCGGGATCGAGCTCGCCCTGAGGGCGCGGGAGTGGATCTACCGGCTCGCGGCCTGGTTCTTGGCCGGGCTCGCGATCAGCCAGATGCTCGCCGGGTGGGTCGGCCAGGGCGCCGTCTACGGGCTCCTGATCATGGGCGCGTACGTCGCGTACCGCACGCTGCTGGAGCCGCCGGACGCGCGCTGGACGCTTGCCGGCAGGATCAGGCTGGCGCTCCTCAATGGCCCCGCGGTGGTCATCATCGGCCTCGGCATCGCCGCCGCCGGGCTGTTGCCGAGGCTGGCCGTCAACGCCCAGTCGAACAACCCCGGCGGGACATACGAGAACATCCAGGGTGCGGGAGACGAGGCGCCGTACGAGGGGTGGAACCTGATCCGTGCCTTGCTGACCAGCGAGTTCGACTATCGAACGGTCAGTATCGGCGGACTTGCCTTCGTGCTCGGCCTGATCGCGGTGATCGGTGCCCGCCGGCGCCACGCGATGCCGTTCTTCGCCGGGCTCGCGCTCGTCGTTTGCGTCCTGTCCCTGGCAAGTACCCCGCTCCATCGGTTGCTGTACCTGGTGCTTCCGGGGTTCCAGGCGCTGCACGAGCACAGCCCCCGGCGCATCCTCTGGATGGCTCCGATCGCGCCCGCGATGCTGGCCGGAATCGGCCTCCAGATCCTGCCCAGGCTTCGGATGCGCCCGCTGGTTCGCTGGCTGGTCTTCCTGCCGCTGGCGCTCCTCCTGGCGCTCGATCTCTATGTCAACGCGAGGGGGGATGTCCGGTTTGGCGCCCAGACCTGGATCGTCGCCGTGCTCACCACGCTGGCGGCGGCCGTGATGGTCTTCCTGCCGTCCGTTCGGCAGGTCCGCATCAGCCCCCGCCACCTCCAGCGCGCGGTCGCGGTCGCGCTGATCGCCCTCGCCTTCGTGGTGCCGCATGTCTGGGATATCGCCCGCTCGGTCAACGACCCGGATGGCCTGACCCCGCCCAACAATCTCTGGCAACACCAGCCGGCAACCCAGGAGGCGATACGGATCAACCTCTCGCGGACCGATCCCGGTGGCGCGGGCGACTTCCTGCAGCGCCAGAGCCGGGTGCTGCAGCCGTTCCGGTACGTTGGCTATTCGGGACGTGGGTACGACCCGGCTCCCTCGTACGGCTATCCGACGCGGCGCATGGATCCGATCGTCATGGCGCTGCTCGCTAATGCGCGCCCGTTCCGGCTCGGGCTTCAGCAGATCCAGGGCTACAACCCGCTGCTGCTCGGCAACTGGTACCGGTACATGGGCGTGTTGAACTCCTATGTCCAGAACTACCACTACACCGACCTACTCGATAGCGGCGCCCAGTCACCGCTGCTCGACATGCTGAACGTCCGGTACATCCTGATCGACGCAACGATCCCGCCCGACCGCCCGGATATCGTGGCGATGACCCAGGGGCGCGAGGAGGTCTTCCGCAGCAACCTGGTCGCGATTTACGAGAACCCGGAGGCGTTCCCGCGCGCCTGGATCGTCCCAAATGTCCGGTCGGCACCGGCGGAACAGGCGCTGGCCCTGCTGCAGGGTGGGACGGTTGATGGCCGGTATACGGCGTTCGTCGAAGGCGAGGTGCCATCCATTCCGGGGCAGGGATCCCTGGCCGATGCCTCGGCTCAAGCTCCAGCCACGGGCCGGGCCGGTGCCGCCGGTGCCGGAACGGTCACCGTGACCGAGTACGGCGCCGACGAG
>DASYVY010000213.1:0-5112 GCA_035936535.1 Thermomicrobiales bacterium
GTCCCGGGCCAGTCGATCAGGATCGGGAAGCTGGCTGGCACGCCCGAGAGCGGCTTTCCGTGTGTTCAAGCGGGGTCTTTGGTCAAGGCGACATGCGGCTCCATCTGCTGGTGTGGCACCGCTCATGCAACCAGTATCTCCATAATGGACATCCGTAGCGTTCGCGAATGCTGACAGCCTGACATCCTGGCTTGAGGTTCCGCGTCCGGAATCCGGGTGCATTCCCGATGACACGGGATGCCATGGGATGGCGGCGGACATGATGAGGAGACAGATTTTTCAATGCAGATTCCAGGATTTGAGGGAGAAAACGCGTTCACGCTTGGCAAGCGCTCGATCAAGGAATTCGTAGAAGACGACATGCCGACCCATGCGGCGGCCCTGTCTTACCATGCCTTGCTGGCCCTGTTCCCGTTCTTCATCTTCCTTATTGCCTTGCTCGGCTTCCTCCAGATCGAGAGCTTTTTCGATCGGATTCTGGAACAGGCGAGGACAGCCCTTCCCCAGGATGCGTACCAGCGGCTCCAGGATATCGCGGAACAGGTCCAGAACCAGCAGAGCGGCGGGCTGCTTTCGATCGGTATTCTGGGAGCGATCTGGTCGGCATCCTCGGGTATCCGGTCGGTCATGAAAGCCCTCAACACCGCCTATGATGTTGAGGAGACCCGGCCGATCTGGAAGATGTACCTGCTGTCCATCCTCTATACGGTTGCCCTCGCGATTCTTCTCATAGCGGCGGTTGCGATGATGCTGCTTGGCCCGCAAGCGATGGAGTGGCTGGCAGAGCAGATCGGCATGGGCGGCGCGTTCGTGACGGTCTGGACGTGGCTTCGCTGGCCGTTGGCGGTAATCCTCCTGACGCTCGCGGCCGCGATCATCTACTACGTCTCCCCCAATGTCGAGCAGCCCTTCGCGTTCATTACCCCTGGCTCGTTCATCGCTGTGGTCGTCTGGATCCTGGCGTCGATCGGTTTCTCTATCTACGTATCCAATTTCGGAAACTACAGTGCCACCTATGGCAGCCTCGGTGGAGTCATCGTGCTGCTGCTGTACTTCTTTATTTCAGCGGCGGTTCTGCTCCTCGGGGCGGAGATCAATTCCGAAATCCATCACGTTAGGGAAGGTGAACCGATGCCCAAGGAAGGCTCATTAGCGTCCTGACCGCTCGAGTGCCTCCCACGGTCACGTTATGTGGCACGCCGATGCCCTAGCATGTGCACCCAGCGGCTGATTCTCGAAGCGGCCTGCCCCTCTCCGCACCATGACTGACGCTGACATATCCGATCCACCACAGTGCTGATCGGATGTGTCATGGCGTCTGCTCTCCGGATCATCGGGTATCATCGGTGAGCCTGAATGTGGCGCGCAGACACCCATCATCCTCGGCGGAAAGCACCGGAGCATGAGCATCACATCGGAAGCCGAGACATCCCTCGCGGAGCAGCCTGCGCCAAACACCGCGGAAGCCGCAGACGGACATCAGCATGTCGCGAGTGGCCCCTCGGTGACCGGCGAGACCTCGACCGACCGGCAGCGGCTGCACCTTGCCCTTGCGGTCGGCAACGTCTTTACCTGGGAAGTGGATCTCGCAACGGACGCGCTGACCTGCTCACCGAACGTCGCGGAGATCCTCGGGTTTCCGGTTGGCCCAACCTTGGACAGCGCGATGAGTCTGGTTCACCCGGATGATCGGGCTGACCTGCAACAATGGTTCCAGCGCGGGACCGCAGGACGCCCGGAGTTCGACGCTGAGTTTCGCCTCGTCCATCCCCAAACGGGCGACCAGGTCTGGGTTCGCTCACGGGGGTGTCATGTACCGGTCGACGGAGCGTCCGATCGCTTCATCGGTGCGAGCCAGCAGATCACGGACCAGAAGCGACAGGAGATGCATGCCACATTCCTGACGGCGATCCAGCGGGATCTCTCCGGCTCAGCGGATGAGGAAGCGATTCCCCGGGCCGTTGCCGAGCGGATCGCGAGGTATTTCGACTTCGCGCTCCTTACCCTGGTCGAGGGCGACGCCAACGGGGACCCTACCACGGTCATCTATCGCCACGGGCCGGACGACGGCCAGACCGTCGACATAGTGGACGCCGTGCAGCCCGCGGGCACGCTGGTCCCCAGCCTGCGAGCGCGACAGACGGTCACGATCGACGATGCCCTTCTCGAGCCGGGAGAGTTGTCCGGCACTGCCCCGTTCGAGGGCGGTGCCATGCGATCCGCGATCCTGGTGCCGAGCGCGGGCAATCGCCGCTGGACGTTGCTTCTCGGTGGCTATCGCCGTCAACCGTGCCACTGGCGCAAGGACGAGATCGAGACGCTGGAGGACGTGACGGCACGGCTGCGTCTCCGGCTCGAACGCGTCCGGTCCGAAGCGGCCCGTCGCGCCAGCGATATGCGATACCGGACGCTCACGGGCTCGATCGCCGAAGGCTTCTGCGTGATCGAGATGCTGTTCGATGACGACGGGACCCCGGTCGATTACCGGTTCCTGGAGGTCAACCCGGCGTTCGAGCGCCAAACCGGCCTGCGACAGGTAGAGGGCAAGCGGATTCTGGAGATTGCCCCGGCGCACGAGGCGCACTGGTTCGAGATCTATGGCCGCGTGGCGATCACCGGCGAACCGGTCAGCTTCGAGCAGGAGGCCACGGCGATCGGGGGCCGGTGGTTCGAGGTCGACGCCGTTCGGCTCGGTGACCCGGCGAACAGGCACGTCGCCGTCATCTTCAGGGACATCACGGAGCGCAAGCGAGCGGATGACGCCGTCCGGGAATCCGAAGCCCGGCTCCGCCGCGCGATCGCGATCGAGACCGTGGGGGTTGTCTTCTTCCGGGATGACGGCGTCATCACCTACGCCAACGATGCCTTTCTCCGCATGAGCGGGTACACCACCGAGGATGTCGGGAGCGGCGAGGTTCGCTGGGACACGATTACACCACCGGAATGGATGCCGCGCACCCGCGAGGCGAACGAGGAGTTCGCCGGGACCGGGCGCATGGCCCCGTTCGAAAAGGAATACCTGCGCAAGGATGGCTCACGCTGGTGGTCCCTCTGCGCCGCGACCCGGCTCGATGCGCGCGAGGGCGTCAAGTTCATCATCGACATCACCGGCTCCAAACGGGCGACGGCGGAGCAGGCCAGGCTGGCGGCGATGGTCGACTTCTCCCGGGATGCGTTCATCGGCACGGAAGTAGACGGCACCATCACGTCATGGAACCCGGCCGCCACCAGGCTCTTTGGGTACACGGCGGAGGAAGCCGTTGGCATGAATGTCTTGGTACTCATCCCTCCCGGACAGGCTCACGAGCGTGAGCGCATCGTCGACCAGCTGCAACGGGGAGAGGTTCCCGCACCTCTGGAAACCCAGAGACTCCGGAAGAACGGCAGCCGCATCGATGTCGAAATCCGCCCATCACATATCCGTGACGCGGCGGGTCGCCTGGCGGGCGTGGCCATTGTCGCCACCGACGCGACCGAGCGCCGGCGCCTGGAGCGAGCACAGGAAGATTTCCTGGCGATGGCGAGCCATGACCTGCGGTCCCCGGTGACGGTCCTGCGCGGGCGTGCCCAGTGGATGAAGCGCCGGAAGACGTATGACGAGGCCGGTATCAATGTCATCCTCGACCAGGCCCGTCGCATTGAGCGGCTGACCGACGATCTGCGGGAGATCGTCCGCCTTGAAGCCGGGAAGATCGACCTGGAGCGGACGATGATCGACCTTCGAAAACTGGTGAGCGATGCGGCGGACCGCCTGCGGATTCAGCAAACCACCGATCGGGTCCGGGTGATCACCCCCGCCGCGCCAATCGCCGGGCTGTGGGACCGAGACCGGATCGGCCAGATCCTGGACAACCTTCTCGAAAACGCAGCCAAGTATGCGGATGCGGAGAGCACCATTACGGTCGAGGTCAGCAGGGCGGAGAACGAAGCCCGCATCAGCGTCATGGACCGGGGCCCGGGCATCGCCCCCGCGGAACTCTCCCGGCTGTTCGATCGCTTCTACCGCGTTGATGGCGCGGGAGCGGCCGGCGGCCTCGGACTCGGCCTCTACATCTCGCGCATGCTCGTCGAGGCGCAGGGTGGCCGGATCTGGGCGGAATCGACGCTCGGCCAGGGAAGCACATTCACGGCCACCCTTCCGATCGCGTCCTGAGCGGATGCCGGCAGATCTGTCAGGCGTCACATGACAGGCGGGCCGCGCAGCGCGTCCCTTGCGCGATGAGTCGGCACCCGAGTCCTCGGGAAATCGGACCGCCGGGAGCCCGCGCTGCGGCACTCCCGGCGGCTCATCCGCTCACCTGGTGTCTGGTTGGCTACCGTGTCCCCTCACGTCACAGGACGGCTGCCGCACCTGCATGCTGTGTACTCCGTGCTCCGTTCAGCCCGGGCGCGAGCCGTTCTCAAGCCAGTGATCGCTGGATCCGCGCCCTCAACGCGATAGCGCCCACGGCCATCACCAGCAGCACTCCCCACAGGGGTGCATGCGATGGCTGCTCTCCAGAAGTGCCTGCTCCGGTCGATGGCAACGCCACGACCTCCTCCGGTTCAGCGTCCTCGGTCGCGCCGTCCTTCCCGTCAATGTCCTTGTCTGGCTCGCCTTCGCCACCGGGAGCCCCCGGAGTGGGGACCGCACATGTACCGGCGGCGATCTCGGCTTCCGTAGCCCGGTGGAAGGGGAAGTCCAGACCACCGAGCACGCCTTCGGTGTCGGAGACTTCTATCAGAGTCCCGGACGCCTCGTTGCAGACCACCACGACCGCACATTCGCCCGCCTCGATCTCAGCGTCGGTAGCCAAATGGTACGGAAAGTCAAGGGAATCCTGGTCGATCACAGTTTGGGAGACTTCAACCAGTGTCCCGATCGCCTCATTACAGACCACAACGGCGGGACCACCCGTCTCGAACGCGTCCTCACAGGCGATGCCGTCACCGTCACTGTCGAGCGTCACCGCGAGCTCCGGATCGTCATCAAGCGCTGCCTGGGCATCCTCCTGCGTCTCGAAGAATCCGCAGCTCACCGGATCTACCACCACCGGCCCACCCGTCTCGAACGCGTCCTCGCAGGCGATACCATCACCGTCACTGTCGAGGGTTGTCGAGAGGTCCGGATCG
>DASYVY010000214.1:0-14733 GCA_035936535.1 Thermomicrobiales bacterium
GTACGAGGTCGTCGATACGGATACGCTGGCCAAGAAGAATGTGGTCAGCGCGATCGAAGCGGTCGCAGCCCGTCTCGGCAACACCACGACGATCTGCCGGAAGTGTTACGTTCACCCGGCTGTGATCGATGCCTATCTGGCCGGGGATACGGTGGAGACGGTAAAGACGCGGGTCGGCCAAGAGATCCAGGAGTCGATCGGAGAGCTCCCGCCGGAAGAGGCGGCGGTCCTGGTGCTACTCCATCACCGGCTGGAGGAGGCTTCCTGAGCTGGAAACCGGCCCCCGTCATTGGTCACGTCCGTAAGGCGGGGCCCCGTCGTACTCCACAGAGTCGCAAGTGCGAAACACCCGCGCCGAGGGCCAGGGTTTTGGATCACCACGGACGATCGGTCGCCGCATCCGGCGCGACCGATATCGCTCGCAGCGCATGGGTCACGGTTGTGAGCCAGTGACCACCGGAAGCTCGGGGTGCGCACTCCACTCCGCCCAAGAGCCCGTGAACAGCGACACGTCGAGAAACCCGATCATCCCCAGGGTGAACCAGGTCACGGCGGAGCGCACACCGGTCGAGCAATAGGGGATGATCCGCTTGTCCGGCGTCACGCCAACGTCCGCGTAGAGCGCAATCAATGCCTTGTCGGGCTTCCAGAATCGGGGCGCGTCCGGTTCCGCATTGAGCGGGTAATTGACATTGACCGCACCGGGGATGTGCCCCGCCATGTACTCTTCGGGTGTCCGCGCATCGACGAAGACGACGTCGTCCGCTCCAAGCGCGGCCTCGACTTCGGCGAGTGGGGCAAGGACATCGGCCCGGACTGGAGCGTCCGTGACCGCTCCCCCCGCAGGAGCGCGGGTCTTCCCTGCATCGTCGGTCACCGGTAGCCCGAGACGCTGCCAGGCCGGATACCCCCCATCGAGAACGCGTTTCGTCTCGTGGCCGAGAAACGCCAGGAGCCACCACAGGCGGGCCGCGAACAGGGTCCCATCGTCGTAGATCACGACATCCGACGCAGGGTCGATCCCAAGGGTTGCAACCAGCTCGCGCATGGATGCCGCCCAGTCCGAGATGGCGGCATCGGTCGTGGTGCCCAGCTCCATCGCTGGCCAATCGACCGCCGTTGCCCCGGGAATATGTCCCTTCGCGAACGCCTCCTCGGGGGTCAACGCGACGATCCGGAGGCCTGCTTCATCCCTCAACGCATTGAGCTCTTCGCTCCGGATCAGCCTCGTGGATCGGTCCCCGGCCCGGGCTGGCGTGGCCAACGGGGTCTGCCGTGCCATCGCATCGGCGACCGGGAGGGCAAGCCCGCCCCCGCAGAGTGCCGTCCCGACGATTGCGCGCCGTGACCAGGCTTTGGGTTGTGCCATCATCTATCCTTCCAGCATTGTCGACCACTCGACCAGGTTGTCCAAAAGCTGTCTCATTAGGTCGAGCGATGTTGGGTCGGAAAGCTCGCCAACTGCGTTGAACTTGTCCTTGGCGAACGTTACGTAGACTTCCGGCTCAGGGAGCGCGACCATGCCGATCTGGACGAAGATCTGCCGGAGATGAAGCTGGGCGCGCATCGTTCCCGACCGTCCCACGGAGGCACCCATGATCCCGGCCGGTTTTCCGCGGAGCACCGATCGCCCCGCCGGTCGGGACGCCCAATCAAGCGCGTTCTTCAGGACACCGGGAATCGAATAGCTGTACTCCGGCGTCAGGATCAGAACCGCGTCCGCCCGGGCGAGCGCCCGCTTGAATTCCGCGACCAGGGGCGGATCACCCTCTCGCTCCAGATCCTCGTTGAAGAACGGAAGCTGATCGATGTCTACCTCATAGGTGTGCATCCGTTCCGGCTGGATCAGCATCGCCGTCCGCAACAGCGCCCGGTTGTACGATTGCCGGCGCAGGCTCCCGACGATCGCGGCAACCTCTATCTGTCGTCCCGGCACATGTAACCCCTTTGGCAATAGAGTTCAATCCATCGGAGTATGCACGTTCACGCGCCGTTCCGCATCTGGGTCTATTCACCATCGCGGGCCCGGACAGGAACAATAGAGCGGTTGGTTCCGCACCAGGTCGCTCGTTCCGGCTGGCTCCGCATCGTCCTGACAAGATATAGGGACAGTCTCCCGGAGAACAGGATTGCCTGACTCTCCAGGCGAAACACGAACACCTACGTGGCGATGATCTCCTGATCCTCCGACACGTCGTCACCTTCCCAGTGGTCACCGAGGTACCGTTCCGGGTCGGCTTCGAACAGGTCCTTGCATTCGACCGAGGAGAAGTAAAAGACCATACCGTTATAGGTCGATTCCGCCTCCGCCTCCCCGTCGTCGATCTCCATGCCGCAGACCGGATCCGTCACTATCGCCATCGGTGTGCCTTTCTCCTGAACCCTGTGTCCAGCCTGTGAGCAAGAAGGAGCGGCGTTCGCTGTGGAGGATCGATCGAGAAGGATGGAGAACGCCGCCCCTGCATGTATGCACGAGCCATGCCTCCCGCCAGTCCCTGCCACATCCCGGAGCCGTGGCTCACGGAACGGGGAGCATCGGAATCCGTGCCCACGACCCGGATTGAGGCAAGGTCAGCGCGCTCGGCTGGTATTGGCGATCGTGGCGGCGATGTCGGGCGCTCCAGGATCGAGGACCGGAAAGTCGGTCGCGATCAACTCGGTGTGCTTCATCCCGCTGCCGGTCGAGAAGATCACGACCTCATCATCTGCGCTCAGGAATCCGCTCGCGCGAAGCTTTCGAGTCGCGACATAGGCGGCACCCGCTTCCGGCGAGACGAACAACCCCTCGTGGACCGCGGCGAGATCGACGCCTTCCATTAGTTCGCTCTCGGACACGGTGATCGCGGTGCCGCCGCTCTCGCGAACCGCATCCAGGATCAGATAGTCCCCGATCGCAACCGGCACCCGCAATCCCGCGGCAACGGTGCTTGCATCCGCCCACAAGTCGGCGTGGCGAACCCCCGCCTCGAACGCGCGGACGATCGGCGCGCACCCCTCCGCCTGGACAACGATCATCTTGGGTCGCTTCGAGCCGATCAGCCCCATCTCCTCCAGCTCGGCAAAGGCCTTCCACATGCCGACGATGCCGGTTCCGCCGCCGGTCGGATAGACCAGCGCGTCCGGCACCCGCCAGCCGAGCTGCTCGACCAATTCCAGGCCCATCGTCTTCTTGCCCTCGGCCCGGTACGGTTCCTTGAGCGTCGAGACATCGAACCAGTCAAAGGCCGGTCCTGCCTCGCGCGCGACTTTTCCGGCATCATTGATCAGGCCATCGACGAGAAAGACATTCGCGCCGTAGGCGTGGCACTCCGCCTTCATGACGACCGGAGCGTCGGCGGGCATGAAAACATACGCGGGCATCCCGGCCCGGGCAGCGTACGCCGCCATCGCCGAACCGGCATTTCCCGCCGAGGGAATGGCGACCGACACCGCGCCAAGCTCCCTGGCCCGGGAGACCGCCATCCCGAGCCCCCGCGCCTTGAAGCTTCCCGTCGGGTTCAGCCCTTCATCCTTGACCAGCAATCGATCGATCCCGAACGCACGACCGAGCGCCGGCGCCTGGAGCAGCGGCGTTCCGCCCTCGCCGATCGTCAGCGCGTTCAGCGGGTCGGCGACCGGAAGGATCTCGAAATACCGCCACAGGTTCCACGGTCTGGTGGCGAGTACCTCCGGGGTCATCTGCCGCGCCGCCGCGGCCAGATCGTACCGGACATACAGCACCTTGCCGCAGGCGGGACAGACCGTCAGCAACTGGTCCGCCGCCTGCGTTACCCCACAGGCCGAGCATTCGAGGTGGGTGAGGTGACTCTGCATGTCTATCAAATCTCCTGTAGGGAAGGTTGACGACGGCTCAACATGCCGAAGCCCCCCACCATTTTTCGTCCGTTCGCAGGAGCATTCCCTGTGGACTCTCGCGGTTGCCAGAACGAGCGGTCGTCATTGCGGCATGCTCGCGGTTCACCACAGAAGTGACCCTAGGGAGTTTTCCAGCGAGCAGGTGGTTTAGCTTCCGCGCCCTGGCCGATCAGGCGATCGCTGATCCTCTCCGCGACCATCGCAACCGGCAGCGCGGTGTTGGCTTTGGGAATCACCGGAAACAATGACGCATCGGCGACGTAACCGTTTGCCAGCCCCAGGATCCTGCCCTCCCCATCGCAGACGTCCATCCGGTCTCCCGGTCCCATCCGGCACGTCCCTACTGGGTGGTAGTAGTGCCCCGCAAGCGGAGCGTCGACCCCGTGTTCGCGGATACGATCCGCCATGCTGGGCTCGGACAGGCGCTCGCCGAGCAGCGACCGCAACGGCGTCGTGGAGACGATTGCCTCGGCGATCCCGATACCCTCGGCCAGCACCGCCCGATCGTGACCGTCCCGATCGATCAGCAGGCCGAGGTCGATCTCCGGTGACGACAACGGGTCGGCGGACACGATCCGCACCGCGCCGCGCGAGCGCGGCGTCATGCAGGCGACGCCTGCCACGAACCCGAAGCCATCGACCGAGGCCGCCCCGGTACCACCGAACGGGTAGAGATGGATGTCGAACGGCACGTGGCCCGGCGCCCGCGAGGACCGGCCACGCAGCACCGTTTGCTCCTCCGGCGCGAACGGTGCTGCCGCCGCGAACCTGGCCAGCGCATCGACGAGCCGTTCCGACTCGGCGTACCGCAGCAGCACACTCGGGTGATCCTGGAGGTTGGCGCCGACTCCCGGCAGGTCAACGTTCACCGGAATATCAAGCCGCTCGAGCAACGCCGCACTCCCGATACCCGAGCGCTGCAGGATCGCTGGTGTCCCATAGGCGCCCGCCGCCATCACCACCCGGTCGCACCCGATCCGTTGCCGGGCGCCATCGCGGATCGCCTCGACAGCAACGACACGGTCATCCTTCACCACGAGCCGATCGACGAGCGTGTCCCCGGCAACCGTCAACCGAGGGTTGTCACGAACAGGGTCGAGCCAGGCAAAGGCGGTGTTCATCCGTAGACCTGCGCGGATATTGATCGGGTTCAGACCGATCCCCGGTCGTTCGCTGGCATTCAGGTCCGGGACACGATCGTATCCTGCCGCCCGCGCCGCCTCGATCCAGGCGGCATGGTAGGGAGTGACCGCGTCGTCACCTGGCACATGGACGCCGAGGCGCGCCAAGACACGGTCCCGCACCGGTGCCATCGCCACCGCACCCCAACCTGGAAGGGCCTGGCCATCGCCCGCGATCGCGTTCCAGTCCGATGGCCCGCCCCAGAGCGCCGTGCACCCGTTGTGCGAGGAACAGCCGCCGATCACGCGCGCCCGCTCAACCCGCACCGGACGCCGGAACGCTCCGGCGGTCGCGGTGTACGCCCAGTCGTGGCTGGCGGGAATGCTCGACGCATCCAGCAGATCGGGCGGCCAGCGCCCCGACGTAGCGGGACCATAGTTGGGACCCGCCTCCAGCATGAGCACCTCACCGGAATCCGCTTCCACCAGCCGAGCGGCCACGATCGCCCCGGCCGTGCCGCCGCCAACGATGACCACATCCGCATGGCCTCGGATCGGCGAATCCTCAGAATCGGCCAGTTCGTCGCTCCTTACGCCAGCCTGTTGCGATTCAGGTGTTGCTGGTGGCAACCGTACGATCTCGTCCAGCGCGTTCGAGCGTTCCCAACCCAGCCACCCCGGGCGAACACCAGGCTCGCCCGGGGTGGAGCGAATGTGCCTTTCCGCATCGCGACACACCCCGGTCATCCCAAGGATGACCACGACGAACCGCGATGAAGGATTCAGGCATTCATCAGGCGGCGAAGCACCGTCGGCAGGATGCCGCCATTCCGGAAATACTGGACATCGACCTTGCTGTCGACCCGAACGATCGTCTCGAACGTGATTTCCGAGCCATGGTCTTTCGTCGCCTTGACCGTCATCGTGGCCTTGGGTGCCAGTTGAGCATCGATGTTCTCGATCACGAACGTCTCTTCCCCGGTGAGCCCGAGCGATCCGGCGTTCTCGCCATCCTTGAACTGCAACGGCAGCACACCCATGCCGACCAGGTTGGACCGGTGGATTCGCTCGAAACTCTCCGCGATCACGGCCTTGACGCCCAGCAACAGCGTGCCCTTCGCCGCCCAGTCCCGTGACGACCCCGTGCCGTACTCCTTGCCGGCGATCACGATCAGTGGAGTGCCATCCTCTTCGTATCGCTGGGCCGCATTGTAGATGGAGGTAAGCTCTCCGCTCGGCAGGTGCCTGGTCCAGTTGCCTTCCTTGCCCTCCGCAAGCAGATTCCGCAGGCGGATGTTGGCGAAGGTGCCGCGGATCATCACCTCGTGATTGCCGCGTCGCGACCCGTAGGAGTTGAAATCCCGCTGCTCCACCCCGTGCTCGATCAGCCACTGACCGGCCGGGCTCGTCTTCGCGATGGACCCGGCGGGAGAGATGTGATCCGTGGTCACCGAGTCCCCGACCATCACGAGCACGCGGGCACCGGTGATGTCCGGGATAGCCTCCGGGTCGGTGTCGAGGCCCTGGAAAAAGGGTGGCTCCTGCACATACGTCGAATCAGGATCCCACTCGTAGAGGTTGCCCTCCGGCACCGGCAGGTTCCGCCACAGCTCATCACCGGCGAACACCGTCCGGTATTCCTCGCGGAACATCTCCGGCTGGATCGCCGTCTCCATCGCCTCGCTGATCTCGGCCTCGGTCGGCCAGATGTCCGCCAGGTACACCGGGTCTCCGTTCGGGTCCGTGCCCAGCGGATCTTCGGTCAGGTCGATATCGACCGTTCCGGCGAGCGCGTAGGCGACGACCAGCGGCGGTGAGGCGAGGAATGAGGCCCGGACCTGGGGATGGATTCGCCCTTCGAAGTTGCGATTGCCCGAGAGCACGGAAGCCACGACCATCTCGTGCTCATCCACCGCGTTGGACACCGGCTCGGGCAGCGGACCGGAGTTGCCGATGCAGGTCGTGCAGCCGTAGCCGACGACGTGGAAACCCAGCCCGCTGAGGTAGGGTGTAACTCCCGCCTGGTCGAGATACCGGGTGACCACCTGCGATCCCGGGGCGAGGCTGGTCTTGACATGCGGGGAAACGGACAGGCCCCGCTCGACCGCCTTCCTGGCGAGCAACCCCGCTCCCAGCATGACGGACGGATTGGACGTGTTGGTGCAGGATGTGATCGCCGCGATCACGACGGACCCGTGGTGGAGATCGACCTCCACGCCTTCCAATTGGACCGACACATCGCCCACCCGCTCCGTGGGCTTCGGGCGTTCGGCAAGCGCGACGGCTCGTGACTCGCCCTCGATCTCCCCCTCATCCGTGGCTCCCGCCATCGCCGCGGGAGGATCGCTGGCGGGGAACGATTCGATGGACTGCTCATCGTACCCGTTGCCTGCTGGCACGGGTTGGGCGGAGTCCGGAACATCGAACGTGCCGGCATAGGCTGATCGGAAGGTCTTCTGGACAGCGGGGAGCGCAACTCGATCCTGCGGCCGGCGCGGTCCGGCGAGGCTCGGCTCGATCGTGCCCAGATCCAGCTCGAGCAGCTCGTTGAACTGCGGATCCGGCGTCTCGTCCGTGCGGAACAGCCCCTGTTCCTTGGTGTAGTGCTCGACGAGCTCCACTTGCTCCTCGTCGCGACCGGTCAGCCGCAGATAGCGCAGGGTCTCGTCATCGACCGGGAAGAACGCGGCCGTCGCCCCGTACTCCGGCGCCATGTTGGCGATCGTCGCCCGGTCGGCGAGCGTCAGGTTGCTGAGTCCTGTACCGCAATACTCGACGAAGCGGCCAACGACGCCGTGCTTGCGCAGGAGCTCGGTCACCGCCAGGACGAGATCCGTCGCCGTCGTGCCCGGATTCATGCCGCCCGTGAACTTGAGGCCAACGACCTCCGGCGAAAGCTGGTAGAGCGGCTGGCCGAGCATGACGGCCTCGGCCTCGATGCCGCCGACACCCCAGCCAAGGACGCCGAGACCGTTGATCATCGTCGTGTGGCTGTCGGTGCCGACGAGCGTATCGGGGAAGGCCAGGGGGCCATTGCCAGAATCATGGACGGCAACGACATCGGCCAGGTATTCGAGATTGACCTGATGCACGATACCCGTGCCCGGCGGGACCACCCGGAAGTTCTGGAACGCACGCTGCCCCCAGCGAAGCAGCTCGTAGCGTTCCTGGTTGCGCTGGTACTCGAGTTCCACATTGCGCGCGAATGCCGCCAGCGTGCCGAAGCGATCGACCTGGACCGAGTGGTCGATCACGAGATCGACCGGCACCAGCGGGTTGATCCTGGTGACATCGCCACCCAGCTTCGACACCGCCGACCGCATCGCCGCGAGGTCCACGACGCAGGGCACACCGGTGAAGTCCTGGAGCACGACGCGGGCTGGCAGGAACGGCAGCTCGAAATCATCCCCGCCCGAGCCGGACGTGGGTTGCCACTTCGCGAGGGCTTCGAGGTGCCGTTCCTCGGCGAATTCACCCCCGGCCTTCCGGAGCACGTTTTCGAGAAGGATCCGGACGGTGAATGGGAGCCGGTCCAGCGAATCGAGCATCCCTGTCTCGACCAGCCGGTCGAGCCGGTAATAGGCGACCGTGTCCCCAAGTGGGCTCGTCAGGAGTGCTCGCGCGCCAATGGGATCGGTCGGCTTCTGCGTCGCGTCGCTCATGGATTGGGATCCTTTCGGGATTGGATTGGCAACGCCAACCGGCCCAGGGACACTGGCCGATGTGCGGTCAGGACCGGTCCCTGGTCGAGTTTCGGCTCGTCGCGATGCCACCCACGTATGTCTGCCCATATTCTACGGCACTGGTATGCCCTGTGGCTGACCGCACACGTGGCACTCGCATGGCGGGAGCAGATAGATGTGCTCAGCAACGCCGGCGTTGCGACGCCCGTGCCGAACTGGGAAGATGCGTGACATCGTCATGGTCAGGTATCGCGGAGCGGCAAGGGGGCGATGTGAGCATCCGAATCGGGCTCGTCGGCGTCAACACATCTCACGCGGATGCGTTCTCCCGCATCTTGAACGGCACCCGCAACGGCTCCGATAAGCAAGGCCCCGCGCTCGATTCCGGGCGCATCGTCGCGATCTGGGGCGGCGACCGGGAACGCACCGAGACCCTCTCGGCGAAGCACCGGATCGAGACGACGGTAGGCGATCCCGGCGAGATGATCGGCTCCATCGACGCGGCGCTGGTGATCGACGATACCGACGGCGGCGGGATGCACGCCACGCTCGCCCGGCCGTTCATCGAAGCTGGCGTTCCGGTTTACATCGACAAGCCCATGACCACGGACTACGAGGTCGCGGTCGCCCTGTTCGATCTCGCGGAACGTCATGGCACGCCGATCATGAGTTGCTCCGCGCTCCGGTTCGCGGTCGAGCTGGAAGCCACCCGGGAAGACCTCAAACGCATCGGAACGCTCAGCTCGATCATCAGCGTTGGGCCCGGGGATTGGTACTACTACGGTGTCCACGCGGTCGAGATGCTTGGCGTGGTAGCCGGCATCGGCGCAACCTGGGTCCACCGCCATGCGCTCGAGGACCGGGACGTCACGGTCATCCACTACGACAACGGACCATCCGCAGTCGTGGAGACGTTGCGCGATGCCGCCTATGTCTTCCACCTCACCGCTTACGGGGCCGATGGCTGGACATCTGTCGAAGTCGCCGATTTCAGCGGGTTCTATACCAATACCATGCGGGAGGTGGTGAGGATGGTCGAAACCGGCACGTCCCCGCTCGGCCGGGAGCAGACGCTGGAGGTCCTGGCGATCCTCGAAGCCGGCAACCGCTCCGCCGCCACCGGCGAGCGCATCCCCCTCTCTGACATCCGCAAAACATGACTCCAAATGATTTTCTGTGCAATTGATTGCAGACCCTTAGAGAGTGCTAGATTGGCCTCAAACATCTTTGGGTTCCGCATGGAGCCGCCGATCTGCCAACAAAGCCGGGATAGAAGCAGTGGACAGGCATTTTTCAGTGGACTCCGGACTTCGGAGGTTGATCGCCGACGCAACTCGACGGTGTGGGATGACGCTTCGTGAAATTGACAATGCCTTCGGAGCTATTGGAGTGGACTCCAGATTGGGTGGACTCCAGTTGGAAGGCGGACGTCGAACCAACGCAGTACCAGAGAGAAACGCGAACTCTGGAGTGGCTAGAAGGAATAGCTGACCATGCACCTCAAGAGGAGGTGAGGTTCATGGGGTCTTTTCTCGAGATGCTGATGGATGATCCTAGGCTTCCTGATGGGGTGCGCCGCAGCTTACTCTTGGCGATGAAAAGCCGGACTGTGGAGACAGCCCGTTTAAGCCCGCAATCTTTGACTAAGTCGCGCGAGGCATCGGTTCCCACTATCTTCATAGCTCACGGAGCTTCGCACTTCTTTTTCGGTTTGGTGGATCATCTCCGAACGGATTGGGACGTTAGACCAATCTATTGGGAGTCTGACTCAAGGGAGAGTGACTTGATACCTCCAACCGTGGAGAAGATGATAGAGGACTGTGACATTGGCATAGTAGTTATGACGGCCGACGACGTTCTGAACGACGGAACGAGACAGGCTCGTCTAAACGTCATTCATGAGTTAGGAAGATTGGATGGGACGCTAAGTTCCAACAGGATCGTCATCCTGCAGTCCACGCTAATCGACACGCCACCTTCTAACACATCTGGAATAGTAACTATCCGCTTCAATGAGCGACAGTGGGACTCGCCACTCTTTCGGCTAGGGAGATTTCTGGAACGTGAAGGATGCCGGCGTAAGTCACGTGACCCCAGTTAGCGTGAAATGGTCAAGAGTCCGGTATTCCCGATGAACCAGAAGTTAGCCCCAGATCACTTCGGCCGCAAGGTACTCACTTAGAACAATCCGCACAGTTGGGCCCTCGCAGGAAGTCATGTACCGGTAACGACCGGCTTGCACCGCTACCCAAGGTTCTGGCTGCAAGTTCATTAGCGCCAAGCGTTGCATCGCACGGCTGCCCACCTCTGGCCACAACTCGTCAACCATCGCTTCTTCGAAAACTTTCAATGCCGTGGAATCTAGGTTTTGGAGAGGTGCAACAGCCACCCTTGGTTCCTGCACATCCGGGTAAAACAGAGCCGTCCCCGCCAAGTGGTATGCAGCATGACCCTGAGCCAATTTCCTGATTACATTCGAAATGCGGACTAGCTCGGGACGCCACACACTCTTACCTTGGACAATCTCACGGCAGTGTTCGATGCGGGCGGCCAGTTTCGGCTGCCTGTCGAGGGCCTGACGAACCTTCGGTCGCATTCGATGCCTCTCGCTCGTCGAACCGCAAACAATCACTTCCAGAAGGCAACCTATATACTCCTCATCTTTCGAGAAGCTGTTGTTGCAGCTAAAACACGCTTCCACCGTGTGAAGGTTACTTGGCAAGGGATCATCGAGTAGGAGCCGTGCAGGAACATGTTCCCGAGTCGTTGCAGATTGCCCACAGTAGAGGCAGTAACCATGAAGGCGTTGACCAGAGAGGTCGTCCACGATTCCCGTAATCCTTGGTCGTCGGATCGCTTGCACCTACTCCCAAAGTAACCCAGTTGTTCGCATATTCATCGTCGTTTACTTCCAACTGATGCCTGCGACGAGACCCATTCCTGCAAATACAGTACTTCAAACCGACCAGATAATATCCGGGACTGATCCCGCTAGCTTGCACTTCCCGGCGGATGCGGGTATTTTCCAATGAAGTGCTTGCCTAATAGCCCAGCGGAGTCCAGTCATGTCTCGTCCGGCCACCACCCCACCAGCCGAAACGCCCCGGGCCGCCAATCGCCTCCTGATGGAGCTCAAGATGCGCGGTGAGCGGACGACAGCCGATCTCAGCCGATCGCTCGGGATCACCAGCGAGGCTGTTCGCCAGCAAATGACGCGCCTTGCCGAACAGCACCTGGTGACCTCCCGGTCGGTCCCGTGCGGGGTCGGGCGCCCCGCGCAGACCTGGTGCTTGACCGAAACCGGCAACGCCCGTTTCCCGGATACCCACGCCCAGCTCACGGTGGATCTGATCTGCGCCGTGCGCACGGAGCTTGGGGATGCGGCGATCGATGCGGTGATCGCCGGTCGCGAGCGGGACACGCTGGCCAACTACAAGCGCGAGATGGCGGGCGTCGATGACACCGAGGGCCGTGTCGCGCGGCTCGCGGCGATCCGCACCCGCGAGGGGTACATGGCGGAGTGGAGCCACGCATCGGACGGTTCGCTGCTGCTCGTGGAGAACCACTGTCCGATCTGCGCCGCCGCCGCGAGCTGCCAGAACTTCTGCCGGACCGAGCTTGCGATCTTTCAGCAGGTGCTCGGCGATGACGTCACGGTCGAGCGCCAGGAGCACATCCTGTCAGGAGCCCGCCGCTGCGCCTACCGGATCACGCCCTCGTTCGGATCCTGATCAGGACCGGTCGCGAACGGTCACGCGCCGGAACCGCTTCTTGCCGACCCGGAGCAGCAGCGCATCGGCCTCTCTGAAGGCGTCCCGGAGCGGAACGTCGACGTCGCTGACCTTCGCGTCGTCGACCGAGAGCCCGCCCTGCTTGGCCAACCGTCGCGCTTCCCCGCGCGACTTCGCGAGTTCCGCCAGCACGAAAGCGTCGGCCAGGGAGAGGTCACCTTCGGGACTCGCGAACGCCGGGATCTCGGTCGTTGGCAGGGACGCATCATCCGCGCTCACCGCCCGTTCGCCGGAGCCTACGAATAGCGAGCGTGCGGCGGCCTCGGCCCGTTCCGCCTCGTCACGGCCATGAGCCAGCGTCGTCGCTTCGAACGCGAGCACCTGCTTGGCCTCGCGCAGGGCCTCTCCGGACACCGAGGTCAGTTCCGCAATCTCGTCCTCGACGAGGAATGTGAACTTGCGGAGGTAGTCCCCGACCAGCGCGTCGTCGGTGTTGACCCAGTACTGGTAGTAGTCGTACGGCGAGAACTGGCCGGGATCGAGCCAGACGCGCAGGCCGGACCCGGACTTGCCCATCTTCTCGCCGGTCGCCGTCGTGATCAGCGGTGAGACGAACGCGAACGCCTTGCCGCCCTCGGCCCGGCGGATCAGGTCGACGCCGGCCGTGATGTTGCCCCACTGGTCGGAGCCGCCCATCTGCAGCGTGCAGCCGTGCTCGCGGAACAGGTGCAGGAAGTCGTACGCCTGGACGAGCCGGTAGTTGAACTCGACGAAGTTCAGGCCGGTCGTTTCGAGCCGCGTCCGGTAGGTCTCGGCGGCGAGCATCTCGTTGACCGAGAAATGGCGCCCGATGTCGCGCAGGAAGGGGATGTACCGGAGCGTCAGCAGCCAGTCGGCGTTATTGAGCTGCAGCGCGGGCCGGTTGTCCCCGAACTGGTTGCCCTCGAAGTCGAGATAGCGTTCGAGCTGGCCGGTAATGCTCGCGAGATTTCGATCCAGCTCGTCAAGGCCGATGATCTCCCGCGCGGATGTCTTCCCGGTCGGGTCGCCGACCATCGCCGTGCCTCCCCCACCGAGCGCGATCGGCCGGTGCCCCATCCGCTGCAGCGTCGCGAGCAGCATGATCGAAACCATGTGCCCGGCATGGAGGGATGTCCCGGTCGGATCGAAGCCGATGTAGGCGGTTACCGGGCCGTTGTCGAACGCCGCGCGAAGGCCGGCTTCGTCGGTGATGTCGTAGATGAAGCCCCGGCCGCGCAGGTAGTCGACCGGATTGATGCCCTTCTGACGGGCAAGCTCCGGAGCGCCGAGGCGCTGGTTAGGATCGATGATCGAATTGCCTGTTGCGAGAAGTGTCTCGGTCACGTCTGATTCCTGTCCCGCCTATCGCCAGAGGCGATGCCGTATCGCATCCATCGTAGGGGACGGCCCTGTGCCGTCCCGGTCCCTGCATACGAGAGGCCACCCGTCGGATGCACCTCTCCGGCCGAACCGGGCAGGTGCTCCTGTGGTCGACCGGGATAGGGTGGGCATGATGCCTGAAGGGACAACGGTCGAATCGCCAAGCCAGGACGCCACAGGGGCGTCCCCTACGAATTTTGCCAGGCAGTATCCAACGGCCATCCATCCGACGGCGCCGTGACCCACCGCGGCTGCCACTCTCCGCCATTGTAGCGGGCTTCCTGGATCACTCGATATCACCATCCAGCCACTGCTGGACGTACTCTGGCAAGATGTCCCAGTCCGCTTCATAGATCCACTGGCCGTCGTCCGTTTCACCCTCGGTGAGCCTGTCCGTCATCGTCCCGAAGGTGACATCTTCGACCGTCAGATCCGGCGCGGCTCGAGCGAACCTGAGCTGCAACGGGAGGGGCAACTGGATCCGGACTGCGTCGCCGACGAGATCAAGCAGGGCAGGCACATCCTCCAGCAGGTCGCTGTCGCGCGCCGCGTCGACCAGCGCCGTCAGCACGAGTTGCTGTCGCATCACCCGCCCGTCGTCCCCATCCTGGTGCCGCACCCGCGTAAACTCGAGCGCCGATTCACCATCGAGCTCGATCTCGCCTTCGGGAAACATCACCGCCTCGGAATCCGGCTCGTAGATCGTGTACGGGTTGTCGACCGCGATCCCGCCAACCGCATCGACCAGCGCCGGGAGACCCGCGAAATCGGTCACGGCCCCACCGTCGATCTCCAGCCCGAAGTTGCGTTCGACGGTCGCGATCGTGCTAGCGAGCCCGGATTTCCAGTCGCGATCCGGGTCCGCGTTGATCCCGTAGTCATAGGCGGTCGTGATCTTGTCCCTCCCGACGCCGGGGATGATCACGTACAGGTCGCGCGGGA
>DASYVY010000215.1:0-5502 GCA_035936535.1 Thermomicrobiales bacterium
AGCCAGGCAAAGACGGGGTTGCCCTCGACCGTTCCCAGGATGTCGGCGCGAATGCGATTGGGATCCGTGTACATCCGCATGATCTTGCGGCGAACGGTCGCTGGATCGTCTTCCAGCGCGATCGCATTGTCGAGGCTCTTGCTCATCTTGCGCTTGCCGTCGGTGCCGACAAGCGTCGGAGCCTCGCCCTCGATGATCTCGGGGACCGGGAACACCGTCCCGTACATTGCGTTGAAGCGGCGCGCGACTTCCCGCGTGACTTCGACGAAGGCGTAGTTGTCCTTGCCGACCGGCACCGCCCGCGAGCAAACGCTGAGGATATCGGCACTTTGCAGGACCGGGTAGCCGAGGAGCGCAAACGACATCTCCGTCCCGGCATCACGCGCCATGTCCTTCAAAGCCGGCAATCGTTCGAGGCGGGCAACGGTGACCAGGCTTTGCAGAAGCGTTGCCAGCTCGTGCAGCTCCGGCACCGCCGATTGCAGGTAGAACGTGACTTTGTCGGGCTCGATCCCGGCGCTCAGCGCGTCGAGGACCAGCCCACGCGCCCGGCGATCCACCAGGGCAATCTCCTCCGGCGGGTTCCGGGTGGTCAGCATGTGGAGGTCGGCGATGAGGAAGAAGCTGTCGAACCGTTCCTGAAGCAGGACCCGGTTGCGCAACGACCCGACGAGATGGCCGAGATGGAGCGGGCCTGTCGGGCGGTCGCCGGTAAGCATCCGTGGACGCGATGCTGGTATCGACATCGGATGAACCTCCTAGGGGTGCGGCATGCGGGACAGGGCACCTGTCGCAGGCGCACCATCGTTATCCGGGATCCAGGGACGGAACTGGGGTTAGAGGTGGGAAATCCGCGGGCACGCGGCTCGGCCGCGCCGCGGACGTGGTCAGGTCGTGGCGCGCTGGCCGCGCCAGCTCTGCCAGAGGCGGAGGATCGCTCCATCGTGGGGAAAGGCCAGGCCGGGGAAGGCGTCCGGGGAGAACCAGCCGAGCTCGGTCAGATCGTCGCCAGGGCGCTCGGCACCGGCGATCGAAAGGGCGGGATAAACGAGCAGGACCACCGTCTCGCCTGGCTCCGAGAACACGCCAAGAACGGGTCCTGGCTCGATCACGAGCCCCGTCTCCTCGGCGACCTCGCGGATCGCCGCGGCTTCGACCACCTCGCCCCGCTCGACAAAGCCGGCGGGAAAGCTCCAGGTGCCCGGTGACCGCGTCCAGGCGGCGCGCTTGCCGAGCAGGATGCGATCGTCCCGTTCGATCACCACCGTGACCGCGAGCTTGGGATCGAGGTAGGTCGGCGTGCCGCAGACGGTGCAGACCGGGCGTTCGCGTCCATCGACGATCCGCTCTTCGGTTGGCGCGCCACAGCGCTGGCAGAACATGCTGCATCCTTGATAAATCCATCCGGCGCTCCCCGGATCGAGCATGAAACGTATCATGAAGATCGTGGTGGTGCGATGCCTCACCAGTCGCAGCCGGACCACTGGCGAGTCTGAATCATCCGACCTTCCGGCTTGTGCATAGGCACGGACGCATGCAAACACGCACGAAGGAGCAAGCAGCATGACGACAAACGTTGACGCCATCGTCATCGGAGCCGGGCAGGGAGGCGGGCCGCTCGCCTCCGCCCTGGCAAGCGCCGGGCGCAAGACCGTGCTGATCGAACGCGAGCACGTCGGCGGTACCTGCGTCAACGAGGGATGCACTCCCTCCAAGACAATGATCGCCAGCGGGCGCGTCGCCTACCTCGCCCGGCGCAGCGAGGATTACGGCGTGCGGACCGGCGATATCTCGATCGACATGCCAACGGTGCGCCGACGCAAGCGCGAAATCGTCGACAGCTTCCGGAGCGGCAGCAAGCGATCCTTGGCAGAGACCGATGGTCTTTCCCTGCTGATGGGTGAGGCGCGATTCACCGGTTCCAGGGAAGTGACGGTCACGCTCAACGAGGGGGGAACGCAGACGCTCACCGCTGGCACGATTGTCATCAATGCCGGCGAGCGACCGTCGACGCTGGAGATCGACGGTGCGGACAGCGTGCCGATCCTCAATTCGACAACGATCATGGAGCTGGGCGAGGTGCCCGGACACCTGATGGTGATCGGTGGCGGTTACATCGGGCTTGAATTCGCCCAGCTGTTCCGGCGTCTTGGCGCCGATGTGACGGTCATCCACCGTAGCGGGCAGCTGGTCTCCCGGGAGGATCCGGATATCGCCAGCGAGATGCAGAAAATCCTGGAGCAGGACGGCATCAGGGTCCTGCTCAACGCGACGACGACCTCGATCCAGGGTTCGGCGGGAGCGATCCGCCTTGCGGTCGAGGTCGATGGCGAGACGGAAACGATCGAGGGCAGTCATCTGCTGGCAGCGGCGGGCCGAACCCCGAACTCGGATTCCCTCGATCTCGCCGCGACCGCGGTGGAGATGGACGAACGGGGATACATCCTCGTCGACGATCGGTTGAGGACGAATGTCGATGGCATCCATGCGATCGGTGATATCACGCCTGGGCCGAAGTTCACGCATATCTCCTATGACGACTACCGCATCCTGCAATCGAACCTGATCGACGGCAAGCAGCGATCGATCGCCGACCGCCTCGTGCCGTACACGATCTTCACCGATCCGCAGCTCGGCCGCGTGGGCCTGAGCGAGAAGGAGGCGCAGCGCGAGGATCGGGCCTACCGGATCGCGCGAATGCCGATGTCGTCCGTGGCGCGGGCGCTGGAGACCGACGAACCACGTGGACTGATGAAGGTCCTCGTCGATCCCGGCACCGACCAGATTCTTGGCGCCGCGATCCTCGGCCTGGAGGGTGGCGAGGTGATGTCGATGATCCAGATCGCGATGATGGGCAAGCTGCCGTTCACGGCCCTCCGGGATGGCGTCTTCGCCCATCCCCTGCTGGCCGAATCCCTGAACAATCTGTTCTTCGCCTTCGAGGACGAGCAGGGGTAGGGCGCGCCGGAGCGGGCCGGGGCATAATCCCGCCCAGCTCCGGACGTATCACCACCGGGTCGACCGGACGCATTCCTGGCAGGCGTGTCGAATGCCCGCGCCAGCGTCGGGTCCCGAAGCGCGAGACGCCATCTGCACGGTCCCATCACCTGGCCGGGTTGACTGCCGGCGACGCGGTCGCTACCCTAGCACTCCGAGGGGCACGTCGTTTCCCTCGCCGTGATTTCCGACCAGGTACTTCGGAGGCTCGCTCGCATGACCGCTACCACATCCCCACGCGCATGCCGGACGAGCTTTCCACCGTTCGCGTAACCCCATTGCGTCCCGGTTGATCGGTTCCGGTCTTCCCTGACCCGGCTCACCGGTGACGTTCCTAAACGGCACGGGTTTCTCCTCCGCATCGCGCAATCGACTGTAACCCTGCAGGATTTCCTGTTGGGTGGTTGTCATGCCGCATGCATCCCGGAGATCCACCTGCGTGTTGTCCTCATTTCGGGCCCTGAGCCGATATTGGCGCCTGCTTGCCCATTACTTGCAGCCACATCGATCGCGAATGGTCGTGCTGGCGATCATCCTCTGCTCCACCATCAGCGTGCAGGTAGTGTCGCCACTGCTGGCGAGCCGTTTCATCGATCAGGCTACCTCCGGCGGCGCCCTGCGCGACCTGATCCTGCTGGCGCTCCTGACCATGGGGTTGGCTGTCGTCGGGCAGACCGTGGCGATCGCCGAGACGTACGTGGCCGAGAACGTGAGCTGGGAGGCGACGAACGCGCTGCGCGCCGACCTCGCCGCGCACCTGTTGCGGCTCGATGCCACGTTCCACACCGCCCATACCCAGGGTGAGCTGATCGAGCGGGTGGACGGCGATGTCGCCACCCTGGCCCGCTTTTTCTCGCGCTTCGTCGTCTATGTCGTCGGCAACGGCATCCTGCTGATGGGTGTGCTCGTGCTGCTCTACCTGGTGGACTGGCGGGTCGGGCTGGTGCTGAGCGCCTTTGTCGTGCTGGCCCTGATCGCCATGCTGCGAATCCGTGCCCTGGCCACGCCCCATTGGGCGGCGGAACGGCAGGCGAGCGCCGATTTCTACGGTTTCCTCGGCGAGTACCTGGCCGGACTGGAGGATGTCCGGTCCAACGGGGCAGGAGCGTTCGTCCTGCGTCGCTGCGCCGAGGTGATGCGGTCCTGGCTGGCCGTGACGAAACAGGCGCAGATGCGGGGCTATGCCCTGGTCGCCACCAGCCAGGGGCTGTTCGCGCTCGGGCTCGCCTTTGCATTCGCCGTGAGCGCCATGCTGTTCCGCGACGGCACGCTGACGATCGGCACGGTTTTCCTGGTCTTCCGGTATACGGACATGCTGCGCCAGCCGACCGAGCAAATCCGCAACGAGGTGCAAGACCTGCAACAGGCGGACGCCAGCCTGGGGCGGGTCGAGGCCCTCCTGCGCACGGCGCCGCGCCTTGAGGACGGACCGCGCGACGCGCTTCCGCTGGGTCCACTCGGGGTGGAGCTGGATGGCGTGGACTTCAGCTATGTGGATGGTGTCCCGGTGCTCAGCGGCATCAGTGTCAACGTGGAGCCCGGTCGAGTGCTGGGTGTGGTCGGACGCACCGGAAGCGGCAAGACGACCCTGACGCGGCTCATCCCTCGCTTCTACGATCCCGTGGCGGGCACCGTTCGCCTAGGCGGCGTCGATGTGCGGAGTGTTCAGCTCGCTGCGGTCCGTGCGCGCATCGGCCTCGTCTCCCAGGAGGTGCACCTGTTCGGCGTGAGCGTCCGGGACAACGTGACTGTCTACGACGTCAGCGTGCCCGACGACCGGATCCGCGATGTCCTGGACAGCGTGGGGCTGGGCACCTGGCTGCGGCAGTTGCCCGGCGGGCTGGAGACACCCCTCGGTTCCGGTGCCGCCGGGCTCTCCGCCGGTCAGGCACAGGTGCTGGCCTGTGCCCGCGTCCTCCTGCGCGACCCTGACATCGTGATCCTGGACGAGGCCTCCTCGCGGCTCGATCCCGCCACGGAGCGACTGGTCCATGTGGCGCTTGGCCGGCTGCTCGAAGGCCGGACCGGCATCATCGTGGCGCACCGGTTGGCCACTTTCGCCTACGCCGACGACATCCTCGTTCTGGAAGGCGGGCAGATGCGGGAGCACGGGCCACGGCTCGAACTCGCCGCCGATCCGGCCTCGCACTTTGCCCGGTTGCTGCAGATCGCGGCGGAAGGGGTGTCCCGGTGACGGCCTTTCCGACCTGGCGGTATCTGTTGCACATGGCCCGTTTCGCGCCCTGGCTGGTCGTGCTGCATGCGGTGCTGTGGGGCGTCATGAACCTGTCGGCGTTGCTGCCGGGGCTGATCGCCCGGGACTTCTTCGATGCGCTCGCCGGGGATGCCGGGACGCCCGTGGGCACGACCGGCCTGATCGCGCTGCTCGTGGTGCTCGCGATGGCCCGTTCAGCTCTCTGGCTCGTTGCCGGATTCGTCGAGATCATGATGCGGTTCACCATGAGTGCGCTGGTCCGCCGCAATCTGCTCCAGCATGTCCTCTCC
>DASYVY010000216.1:0-4771 GCA_035936535.1 Thermomicrobiales bacterium
CGCCCATGCTGTATCGCATCTGGCCGAGCGCATATTCGTAGGAAAGGATCGAGAAGAGACGTGTTGCGCCCCCTGGTCCTCCGCCGGTCAGCAGATAGATCAGACCGAACGCGTTGAGCGTCCAGATGAGCGACAGCAGGCAGGCGACAACAATCACATAGCGCAGACCCGGCAGGGTGATGTCGCGGAAGCGATTCCAGCCGTTGGCCCCGTCCACCGCGGCCGCGTCATAGAGCTCCTTGTCGATCGCCTTGAGGCCGGCGAGAAAGATGATCGTGAAGAAGGGGATGCCCTTCCAGACGTTCACCGCGATCACGGACGGCAGAGCCAGATCGTAATTCCCCAGCCAGACGATGCCGGTGTCGATGACACCAAGCTGAATCAACAACACATTGAGACCACCGAAGATGGGGTCGTAGAGCCCGCGCCAGGTCAGCGCCGCCACCACCTCCGGGATGATCCACGGCAACAGCACGAGACCGGTCAGCACGCTGCTGAAGCGCAGCCCGGCGCGATTGAGCAAGGTAGCCGCCGCCAGTCCCAGCCAGAACTTGATGAACACGGAGATACCGGCGAACTGCACGGTGTTCCAGACAGCATCTCGAAAGCGGGCGTCGCCCCAAAGACGCTCGTAATTCCCGAGCCCAACCCAGCCACGGTTGGTCACGCCCGTCACGTTGTAGAAGCTGAGGCGAAGGGCATCGAAGAGCGGATACCCGATCAGCCCGAACAGCAGGATCACCGTCGGTGCGACAAAGAGGAAACCGACTGGCCAATCGCGCCCCAGAATCCGCTTCGAGACGCGCCAGAATCTGCTTGACGCCGGTACGTCGACACGAGGGGCAACCGTTTTTTGTTCAGCGGTGTGAATGGCCATCCGGAACCTCAGTCCGGCCCGGAATGCCAAGTGGCATTCCGAGCCTGTCGATCGCGATATGTGTCCCCGGCCGCCGTGGGCGGTTTATTCGCCCGGCAGCCCATAGTCCTGCCAGATCTGGACCCAGCGGTTGTGGTACTCCTCGACGACTTCGGCGGCAGGACGCCCCTGAAGCACCTCGGCGACCATGTCGACCTGATCAAAGCCACCACCAACGGCGTCGACCGCGACGGACGGCGGCCCAGGCCAGCGCAGGCCGGTGAACTCCCGGTTGTCCCAGGTTGCCGTCTCAGCGCGGGCCGCGTTCGCGTTGTCGGCGATGATTGGATCGCTCCAGCCATTCCGGTACGCTGGAACGGCATACGCGCGGGAGATGGACCAGATGCGTTGCTGCACTGGCTCGGTGAGAAGGTGCCGGATCAGGTCATGGGCAGCTTCCGTGTTCTGGGAGCCTTCGATCACATGCAGCAGCACGCCACCGAGCTGATCGACCGGCTGATTATCCGAGAGACGTAGCGGATTCGGAAGGTAGTCGATCTGATCGGCGAACGGCACCCCATCGAGGACCGCCTTGGCGTACATGGTGCCCGCGTTCTGGGTCAGGGCCAGAATTCCGGCGAGGAAGGCTTCGTTGTTCCCGGTGTCCGTCCATGCGGCCCACCCGGTGGGAAGCATCGGTGCCCATTCCGGACTGGTGTATGTTTCGTAGATCCACTCAAGCGCGGCGACGGATTCCGGCGAGTTGAAGGTGACGAATTCACCGCTCTCGTCCTGCAGCGTGCTGCCGTAGTGGAACAACACCTGTTGGACGAGGGCACGGGCGTCGGTTGAGCGGTTGACGGTGATGCCCCAGCCGAACATGTTGTTCGCGGGATCGGAAACCTGCAACGCGGCATCCCGGCGCGCGTCCAGTGTCGTCAGGGTGGAGACGTCGATACCGGCCGGTTCGAAGACATCCCGCCGGGCCCACCAGCCATCGATCCGGGTGAACCAGGGAACGCCCCACCAGGCATCGTTGAAGTTGGCGTTGTTGTTCATCGCCGGGGTGGTTTCACCGTAGAGCGCTTCCATCTCCCTCGTCAGCTCGGTGACGTCCTGGAAGATACCGAGGTCCTGGAACTGGCGAACCGGAACATTGTCGAAGTAGACGTCGGGAGCGTTTCCGGCTTGCACACCGGCCACGAGCCGCTGCGCCACCTCTCCGGAGTTAAGGCTACCGACCTCGCTGATCTCCACCTGCCAGCCACTCGCCTGGGCAAATGCGGTGATCTCGTCCTTGATGAACTGGTTGTGGTCCGGATGGAAGTCGAGCTTCTGCAGGACCTGGAGCGTGCCCTCGACCGTTGCCATTGATGGCGTCCGTGGAATCTCCGCCTGTGGTGTCGACTGATTTGCACTCGCCAGGCGAGCGCCGTGAGACAGCGCGCCGGCCGCTATTCCGGCTCCGGCCGCGCCGCGGAGTACATCGCGACGGTTGATTTCGCCAGCAGGCTTTCCGGGCCGGGTTCGATCAACTGATCCGCGTCGATGGGTTGGCATCCTGACCTCCTCGGATAACGCTTTACGTAGGGTCCGGGCTGTAACGGCGCCAGCCAGTCCCGGGAGACGGCTGAGGGCCGGTACCGCCGCGTGCCGAAAGCAGCCGCTCAGGTGATGACAGGGAATCCGATCGATCGGCGATCGGAACCGTCGGCAGCCCGTTGCGAGCATTTGACAATGCTCCTGGCGGCGCTGGCGAAGTACAGGTTGGCGAGACTCCTTCAAAGGTATCCGAATGCGACAAAAGCGCAACTTAGCTACTTTTTTCACAATCCCGGATGGGCCAGGTCATTTACCTCTCCGCTCGCCGCAATCCCGCCGGCTGTCTCCGTGTTTACCATGCAAACACCAATTGTCCAGCCTCTACTACTACAGATACAGAAGCCGGCGCACCACTCGGTGTCCCGGGGCCGGACTACCTCGACATCGTGATCGTGGGGTATCCGCGTACAAGGTGAGCCCTGTTCTCGGCCCACCGGTGTGGAGCACGCAGCCCTCGTAATCGCCGGTGGTGCGTTGGCTCCGGTGCAGGACGATCAGGGGAACGGGTGCCTGTGGCACTTCAACGCCGAGATGTGGCATGGCTGCCGTATTGCCACGGATACATCGCTACTGTGACCGCTACCCGGGTCCGGGGGCATTTTCGGAACCAGCATCCTGCAGCGCTCAACACAAAGGTCGGATCGACGAAACCGATAGGCGAATCGGTATCGAGACAGCATCCAGTCACCAGAGGACGGACTACGACGAGAACAGCGCAGCAAAGGCATTGGCCGCCAGCAGGAAACCAACGATCCCAAGCGTCCAGCCGATCATGCCATCGGCGTTCCTCTGGATCCACGCCGCCATGCCATTGAGGAAGCGACTCACCCAGCGGGCTCGGGTCCTGGCGACCAGGAGAAGCGGCAGTGCCGGGACCACCATCACCAGCGTGTAGGCGGCGAGCACGCCGGTCTGCGCGACCACGGGCATGCTGGAATTGGCCAGGATCCCGATCGCGGCGATGTATGGCACCATCGAGGCGATCTCGATGATTCCGGCGGTCAATGCCAGAGCGACCATCGTCCCCGCGCTGCTGTCCTTCGGCTGCCAGGACCGTTTCGGCTTGTCCCGGTTTCGCCCGGAATCAGACCGGAACGACAGTGCGAACAGTCCAATCCCCAGCAGGGGTTGCATGACATGCGCGATCCGGCTTTCCAGGGAGTCGCCGAGCGCGTCGACGGCCGAATCGAGGCCGAGGAGCAACGCGCCTCCGACTAGGTAATAGAAGACCGTGATCGTGGCCAGGTAGAGCAGCACCCGGTGCACCGGGATCCGGGCGATGGCCAGGAAGATCGGCACACCGATCGTCCCGATGCTCGTGCTGTCGACGAGCGCGAGTCCGAGAAGCGACAACGCCAACCCGAGAGACACGGCAATTCCCTTCTTCGACGCCATGGCTCACGGTGAGACACGGCGTTATGATACAACTGTATCAGAAAGGAAATGTGAGATGCCGAAGACCGTCGACCATGCGCTCAGGCGCCATGACCTCGGTGAGGCGCTCTGGCGCGTGGCCGAGCGTGAGGGCATGCCGGGGGTGTCGGTACGGTCAGTTGCGGCCGAGGCAGGGATCTCACCCGGCTCCCTCCGCTACTACTTCTCGTCCCAGGCGGACCTGATCCTGTTTGCGATGGAGCTGCTGGTCGAGCGCGCCACCAACCGCATCACCGCCCGGATCGAGGCGATTGGCGAGGGGGAGGATCCAGTGGACTGGCTGACCGACCTCTTCAAGGAAGGACTCCCCCTGGACGCCCAACGCCGGGTGGAGATCGACGTCTGGAGCGCATTCATGGAGCAGGCGCGGACTGACCCGCTGCTCCTGCCGGCGAGGCAGATGGAATGGTCAGCATCGCAGATGCTCTGCCGGACCGCGGTCGTCAACCTGCGGAGCCTGTCGATCCAGACGACCCCCGATACACCACTGGAAGGGCCCCTTGAAGCTGAAGCGTCGCTTCTCCATGCCGTCTGGGACGGACTGGTCAATCAGCTCTCCGTGTTTCCCGAGACGGAACGTGAAGCGCTCGCCGATCGGCTCCTCCGCCTCCACCTCACCGGGATCCGGGAGCGCGGCCAGGCCGGAGAATGCCTTTCGGGCGTCAGCGGCGCGCCGTGAATGTCCACGCCCCGGAGCCGATCTCGACGATCGCGACGCCATCGCGCCATTCCCGGATGGCCGCGTCGCGTTGGCCCTCGGTGACGTGATCCGTCGCCTCCGCCGGAATCCATACCTCCGCCGTTACGTTGGCGGGCACATCGACCTGGAGGGTCAGGCCGTCGCCGCTCCGTTCCCAGCGCGAACGGACAGGCCCCCGG
>DASYVY010000217.1:0-6661 GCA_035936535.1 Thermomicrobiales bacterium
TTCCGGCTCTGTCACGACCACGCGATGGAGGTTCCAGTTTGCTGCGTCGATCCAGAGCTCGAGGCCAACGGGTTCGCCAGTCATCGTGTTCGAGGTGATGGGGCCCATGGTTTCCTGGGAGGCGGTTCCGGACACCCTGTACACCTCCATCCCATCGAGATCTTCCACGCCGTGAAGCACCGGGTCCTGCAGGCGGCCCATCACCGGCCCTAGCCCCTCCTGATTGTCATAAAGTACAGAAGGGTTGTAGCCGAACTCGGGGGGCGCACTGCTCCACTCGCCGGTGAGAAGGTCCGTCGTCCACGACTCGGAGCCAATCGTGATCATCTTGATGGTGACCGTGCCCGTTCCAAACAACTGCACCTGGAAATCGACGGCTACCTTGTCGGGCCGCGCGAGGTCACCCCGGGCCGCGACCAACCGGATTGTGCCGGCGTTATCGATATACGTCTCACCCTCGATATCGAGCGAGAATCGAAGCGATTGGGTTTCGGAGAGGCGTGCCGAGGCGGCTGCCAGGATCTCCTCGGCTGTGATCTCCGCTTCCGGCGTCGGGTCGGCTTCCTCACCGGGACCGCATCCGGAGAGAACGAGAGTGACGGCAAGAACCATCATCGTAAGCAGCGAGCGGCGGAGGAACACGGCAGCCCTTTGGCTAGTGGCGAGACTCAGCGATGAAGGGACGCCTGCGCGAGGCGCGGCCTGGTGTCGGAGTCAGTTTAGCAGCCGACATGTCACAGGCTTTCGTCCCGACATTGGAGAATCCGGGACGAGCGGGGATAATACGCTCCAACTGCGTCGAACCTGTACCTTAGCCACGAGTATCTCGAAACCCATGGGAGCCGGATCTTGAGCCTTGTTCCAGACAATCTTCAGATAACCGTGGGCAGCGCCACTGAAGCCGCTGGGCGGCAGAGCAACGAGGATGCGGTGCTCGTGACGCAGCTTCCGGAGGCTGAGCCAGGGAGCGGGCCTGGTTTCTTGCTGGCGGTCGCGGATGGGATGGGCGGCCTGGAACGAGGCGAGGTCGCAAGCCACCTCGCGATCGAATTGCTCAACGATCTCTTCGCTCGTGACCGACCGGAGGATGTGGCACAGGCGCTGAAGCAGGCCTATCGCCGAGCGAACGACGCGATCTACAGGCAGTCCATCGATAATCCCCAAGGCGGTGGGATGGGAACAACGCTCGTGTCTGCCGTCATCCAGGGCAAGTATGCGACGATCGCTAATGTCGGTGACAGCAGGGCGTACCTGATTCGCGCGAACCAGCTTACGCAGGTGACGCAGGACCACTCCGTCGTGGCCGACCAGGTCGCCAAGGGCCACATCCGGGAGGAAGAAGCACGCACGAGCCCGCAGCGGAACCTCCTGACCCATGCCCTCGGAACCCACGAATCGCTGGACCGGCGGATGCCCAGCGTCTATGAGTTGACGCTCCTTCCGGAAGATCGGCTCCTGCTCTGTTCCGACGGGTTCTTCGACGTGCTGGAGATGAAGGACTACCTCGGCAACGTGACTCTCGACGATCCTCAGGCTTCGGCCGTGCGGCTTGCCGCGCTTGCAACCGAGCGAGGGACGACCGACAACGTCTCCGCGGTCGTCGTGGCGGTCAGTCCATCGACCGCCACGGTCCAGCGAGAGCTAATCGGTACCGAGATCGCGCGCCAACGCGGCGCCAGCCCTCTACTCGTGCCGATCCTCCTGCTGGTGATCGTCGTGATCGCGATTGTACTTGGAGCCTTCTTCTACCTCTAATCCCCGGCCTTTGGTCGGTGCGAGGGGGAAAATATTCGGAAGTCTGAGGTGGGCCGATTGGGGGATAGCTTGGGATCAGAGCCGGGGGAAGCAGGAGTCGAACCGGCGCCGTACGTCCCGGTGATCGATGCCCATACCCATCTGTTCCCACCCGGGCTGGTGACCGATCGCTCGACTCACCTGGATCGTGACGCGTGGTTCGCGGAGCTATTCTCATCGCCCAGGATCCTGATGGTGACAGTGGAGGCGATGCTCGAGAGCATGGATTCCGCCGGAATCCAGCACTCGGTCATCTGTGGCTGGCCCTGGAAGGACCCGGTGCTGTGCCGGGAACACAACGACTTCCTCGCCGAGGCCTGTCGCCGCCATCCCGAGCGCCTGTCCTGGCTTGCGATCGTGAACCCCGCGGTGCGTGGTGCTGATGCCGAGATCGCGAGAAGCATCACCGAAGGCGCCGTCGGAGTGGGGGAGCTGAACGCGGACGCCCAGCACTTTTCTTGGGACGAACCGTCCCGGCTCATGCCGATGGTCGACGCCTGCGTGTCGCTTGGCGTTCCGATGCTGATGCACTGTTCCGAGCCAGTCGGGCACCCGTACCCCGGAAAAGGGACGGCGACCCTCGAACGCGTTTTGACCTTTCTTGAAGCCGCTCCGGAGCTGTCGGTGATCGCCGCCCATTGGGGTGGTGGCCTTCCGTTCTACGAGCTGATGCCGGAGGTAGCAAGGTTGACGCGAAACGTCGTGTACGATTCCGCGGCTTCCACATACTTGTATGGGTTCGACGTGTTCCCGATCGTGGAACGGCTGGCGGGCGCCGACCGGATCCTGTTCGCGTCCGACTATCCCGTGCTGCGCCCACGCCCCTTCCTGAGGAAAGTCAGGGAGTCCGGCATCACGCCCCGTGGAACTCCGGGCATATTGAGCGGAAACGCGCAGCGGGTGTTCGGCCTATCCGACAGAGGGAACGCGCGATGATCGCGGGATTGAGCGGCCGTGTGCACCGGCTCACCAACGACTCCATCCTGGTGAACGTGCAAGGCGTGATCTATCAGGTCGTCACGAGTGGGAGAACGATCGCGGAGCTGGGGGATGCAGGGCAGGAGGTCGAACTCCATACGCACTTCATCGTACGAGAGGACTCGCAGACCCTGTATGGCTTCCTCACCCTGAACGAACTGATCTGGTTCCAGACATTGATCGGCGTGAACGGAATCGGTCCCCGGCTGGCGTGCGCGGTCCTGACGCGTTTCACACCCGAGGCCCTGATGGACGCAATCTCCCGTGAGGAAGTGGCGCTGCTCTCGACCGTCCCAGGCATCGGAAGGCGAACCGCATCCCGCATCCTCCTCGATCTTCGTGGGAAATTGCCGGAGGATCTTTCCGGGTCACCGGTTCCCGTGACGGCTGAACACACCGATGTCGTGGCGGCGCTGCAGGCTCTGGGGTATTCCAGCTCAGAAGCCCAGGCGGCAATCGCTCGCCTGCCCGTCGATCCGGGGGTACCGGTTGAGCAGCAGGTGCTGGCGGCTCTGCGAGAGATGGGATCACGCTGACAGCAGTTTGGACCGGTCCGTCCTTATAGAACCGTGAGTGGTGGGCCGGTGAACGCTCGCTCGCCGTGTCGATTGCCCGGTCCGGGCGGCCGCTCCTGAACACAGCAGGCACGTCCCCGGTCCCGGTGGTTCCGGGAGGATAAGCCACAGGGTGTCATGAAGGCACCGCATCCGCGGATCACTGGCAGCGACGCTCCATCGGGAGCGGCCACCCCTGGGCTTCATCATTGTCGGCCGGGTCTGTTCCCAAGGTATGCGATAAGGCACGCATCAACCTTGATCACGCATCTCGCCGGTGCGGGCGAGAGACGCACTTGCCGACGGTGCACCCCGCATCCAGCGGCACACGGGACCGAGACACTCGCGTCCGTTGGGAAAGGCGGGCGCCTCTTCCATCAGGCGTGTGGATCCCTCCAGATCAACGCAAGCACCTCCGACGCTACTGTTGGCGCCCGGACACGTCCGTACCGGGGGACCGGCGCAGCCGGCGCTCGATCGCCGCCGCGTGACCACCAAGACCTTCGGACCGGGCAAGCGCCATCGTGGCTGTGCCAAGTGCCTCGACCGCCAATGGGTTGCCCGCGACGACCGTCATCACCTTCTGGAAGTCGGCGACGGTGACCGGTGACGAGAAGCGGGCGGTGCCACCGGTGGGCATGACGTGGCTCGGGCCGGCCGTGTAGTCCCCGAGCGCCTCGGGACTCTGCTCGCCGATGAAGATCCCACCCGCGTGCTCAACCAGCGGCACGAGGTCCCACGGCCGCCCCACCAGCAGGCACAGGTGCTCGGGGGCATAGGCGTTCGACAGCGCGATTGCCTGATCGAGGGTATCGACCACCGCGATCACGCCGTTGCTCCTCAGGGATGCCCGGGCGATCTCCTCCCGTTCGAGCAAGGGAAGCTGTCGCTCCAATTCTTCAATGATCGCGTTGGCGAACTCGGCTGAGGTCGTGACGAGAATGGCGGATGCCTGCTCGTCATGCTCGGCCTGCGCAAGCATGTCGGCGGCGGCGAGCTCGACATCGGCGGAATGGTCAGCGACCAGCAGTGTCTCCGTCGGTCCGGCGATCTGGTCGATGTCGACCGCGCCGAACACACGCTGCTTGGCAAGCGCGACGAAGATATTGCCGGGTCCGAGGATCTTGTCGACGTGCGGGATTGTTTCCGTCCCGAATGCCATCGCGGCGATCGCCTGGGCGCCGCCGACGGCAAACACGCGATCGACCCCGGCGACCCTGGCAGCTGCCAGCGTGATCGGTGCGACGTTTCCTTCGTGACGTGGTGGAGCGGAGACCAGGATCTCCCTGACACCCGCGACCCTGGCGGGAATCGCGGTCATCAGGAGCGAGGAAGGGAGGGCGGCCGAACCTCCTGGAGTGTAGATCCCGACCCGCTCCAGTGGCCTGACGACCTGGCCGAAGATGCCGAGTGCTTCCGGCTGGAACCATGATTGACGAAGCTGGCGCTCATGAAACTGACGAACGCGGTCGGCGGCAACGGTCAGCGCCTCCCTCAGGTACGGACCGACTTCATCCCAGGCCGCGTCCCACGCGGCTCTGGGTACTTCCACCCGGTCGAGGATCCGGTGGTCGAATGCCAGCGTATAGCGGGCAACTGCCGCATCCCCCTCCGCCTTGACCTCCTCGACGATGCGATCGACGACTTCCCGGGCCGTCAGCGGCTGGCCGAAAACCCGTTCGATGGCGGCGGAGAACGCCGGGGCAAGCTCCGTCTGGGTGAACTCGCCACGGCGTTGCAGGCGGGATGCGGATGCGTGGTAGCCCTCGACAACGGAGATAAGTGGGCGGGTGCTGTCTGCCACGTTTGCTGATCGCTTTCATTGATCGCGGGTGATGATTCGCCTAGGCTCGGAGCGTTGCTCCAAGGTCCTGTGTGATCGTGCGCTCGATCCGCTTGCGTACCTTAGTGAGCTCGGCGTCGGTGAGCGCCCGATCCGGGGCGGTGAAGGTCAGGCGATACGCCAGGCTCTTCTTGCCTTGGCCGAGTTGCTCACCGGCAAAGACATCGAACAGCACCAGGGCGGAGAGGAGAGGGCCGGCGCCTCGTTTCAGTGCTGCTTCGACTTCGGCCGAGGCTATCGCAGAGTCAACGACGATCGCGAAATCCTGCTCGACCGGCAGAAACCGATCCACCGGGATCGGAGTGCCGATTCCGCCGGTCAGTGTCAGGACAGACTCCAGATCCAGCTCAGCGATCGAGAGCCGCACGTCCTCGACGCCGAGCGCGCGGGCAAGATCCGGGCGCACCTCGCCTACGGTGCCAATCCGGGTGCCATCGAGCACTAGAGAGGCTGCCCGTCCCGGGTGAAGCGCCGGGTGCTCCGACCGCTCCCACACCGTGAGTCTGGCTCCCATTGCGCCGAGCACCGCTTCGACCGCGCCCCTGAGATCGAAGAAATCCAAATCATCACCGCCGTCCCGCTCCGGATGGAAGCGGTCGAACCGTTCACGCCGGCCCGCGTACGCGATCCCGAGCGTCACCGGTTCGCTCGGTAGGGTGTCGGGACCGGTGGCCAGAAAGACATGACCTACCTCGAACAGCCGGACCGACCGCTCATGCTTGAGATTCTCCGCCAGGGACTTGACGAGGTTTGGAACAATCGAAGGACGAAGGATGTCCTGGTCGGCCTGAACCGCGTTGCGCAGACGTACGAGAGAGGCGGATTCCACCTGGTGAGCGAACCCACCGTGGGAAGGAACACTCCATCGGTCCAGATCCGCTTCCGCCAGGGTCACATAACCTCGGCACTCGAATGCCCCGGCCGCGACCATCACCCTGCGAAGCTTCCGCTCTGCGAGGAACCGGGGATCGCGCTCGACGTGCGGCAGCCGCCCGGTTGGGAGCGTCGCCGGGAGTTGCTCGTACCCAACGATCCGGGCCACTTCTTCGATGATGTCCTCAGCAATCGTCACGTCCGAACGCCATGATGGGACCACGGCGGTGAGGGTCGTTTCCCCCTTCGACAGTTCGGCCGTAAAGCCCAGCCGCCGGAGCATGTCGACCATCACCCCCGGTTCGATGTGCATGCCGAGGACAGCGTCCACCTTTGCGGTCAGCAAGGAGACCGTTCGAGGATCGTTCGGATGGGGATAGACATCCTGCATGTCGATGAGCCGAGCACCAGGGCATACGGTCTGGATCAGCGACGCCGCCCGTGCCAGGGCGGGCGTGACAAGTTCGGGGTCAAGCCCGCGCTCGAATCGGGCGGACGCATCGGTCCGCAGCTTGAGGGCCCGGCTGGATGCCCGGATCGACGCCATGTCGAAATTGGCCGACTCGATCAGGATCGATGTAGTGGAGTCGACAACCTCGCTGTTGACGCCCCCCATGAT